>JAIXPV010000014.1 GCA_027486105.1 Runella sp.
AATTTGGTCGTCTTTAGCGTTCGAAAAAAGAAATTGACCGTAATGCTCAACGGTTTTGTGGTGCAAGAACATGATTTGACAAGCACCGATTGGAAACAGCGCGTGGCGGCTAGTGGCTTAAAAAACGCCCCGATTGCTCAGGGCGTTTTTACTGGATTGTTGGGTTTGCAAGATTGGGGCAGCACGGTTTGGTACCGAAATCTCAAACTTAGAAAGTTACAGGGACTTCCACAATTGTATTATCCCAGCCCATGCGCATGAGGGCGTCGGTGCCTTTGGGGAATTGGATAGAAAAATGCTCAAGCGGAGCATCTGTCGATTTCTTTACGGGCACCGTAAAACGTGCTACATCGTTGGCCTCCTTGTATTTAAAGGCTCCCCAATAATCAAGGTCAGAATTCAGAATGATGGTCCACTCGGTTTCTCCAGGGATAGTGAAGAGCGAATACGTACCCGCTTTTACTTTTTTGCCTTGAATGGTGGCGTCTTGATAAAACTTGATCTCGGTGTTTTCGTTTGCGCCCGTACGCCATACTTTACCATAAGGAACCAGTTTGCCAAACACTTCACGGCCATTTTTAGCGGGGCGGCTGTAAGTGACACGCACGAGGGCTTTTTCACCATCTTTGCGGTCGTGAGCAAAATGGTCAGGGAAATAAGCATAATCCAGAGAACTTTTGTCAACCGCTCTGAAACCCTGCGCGTAGGCTCCCAACGCGAGTAAACTTAAGAGGCAATAAATGAGGGGGGTCTTTTTCATTGTATTTGTAAGAATTAAGTGGTTTTTGGTTTGTGTGTCTGAGGTTGCTCCTAATCTCGTAAAAGTGAATGATAGGTTTGGCAGCGGTTGCCGTTTTGAGAAACGGCAACCACAAAACGTACAACTATCGCATACTTGGGCGCGGCAACACGGGCAGGCTTTCGTGACCTTCGTCGTCCACGGCCTGTACCGCAAAAAAGTAATTGTCTTTGGAGTAGGGCAATGTTAGGCCGTTTTTGTCGGTAAAAAACTTCTTTTGCCAAAACGGCATGTGCGTTTCGCGCATGAGTACGTAGTAGCCTTTCACTTTGCCAGCTTTTGGCGTTTGCCAGAATAGAGAAGTGGTATTAGTAAGGTTTCGGGCTTCAAGCGTTACGTTTTGGGGCATCGCGGGTGCTTTGGCTAAGTTGGCCAGCGATGCTAAATTGAGGCAAGTGTTTTTACGCAAATATTCAAAGTCCATGTTTTTGGCGTAATCGCCGTATTCTATGCCTTTTTCAGTACGCAAATCTTGGTGTTGATTGTTGAAATTTTCGTTCATTTCGGTGATGCGTACCGCCGCAAAATCGCGGTTAACAAACGGCGTATGGTCGCCGCCGCGCAGGTAGCGGTCGTTGCGGTAAATAAGCCGGACTTCCAGATTATCCACGTAACGTTCACCTACTTCTTTTACGTAACGAGCCAAGGTACGGGCTTTGCCGTCGTTTTCGGCACCGTATTGACGCACACCCGCCGCGCGTTTATCGGTTTCGAATCCCGATAGGCCTTCGCTAAAAATTCGAATTTTGGTGTTGTCAATCAGGCGGGTATCGGGGCTGTGGTTGGAGCCCATAATGTCGTTGTTGAGCAATACTTCGAGGTTCCACTTTTCGTTGACGGCGCGTTCGGCCAAATGGTTAGCCCCCAATAGACCTTGCTCTTCTCCGCTTACGGCTACAAAAATAATGGTGGCTGGAAATGAATATTTGCTCATCACACGTGCCAATTCAATCACGGCTGCGGTGCCACTGCCGTCGTCGTTGGCACCAGGAGCATCCGACTCGCGATTGCTGACGTCGCTCACGCGGCTGTCGATGTGCCCACTAACCATAAAAATACGGTCGTCGTTGGGGTCGGTGCCTTTGAGGGTTGCCATTACGTTTCCAATTTCTTGGGGTTGGTCTACGCGCCGCCCGTCGGGTTGGAGCATCCATGTATCAATGGTGGCCGTCATTCGCCCGCCCGATTGTTTGGCAAATTCATTGAAACGGCTCAATACCCATTTTCGTGCTGCGCCAATACCGCGTTTGGGGTCGGTGACGGTGCTCATGGTGTGGCGGGTGCCAAAGCTAACGAGTTTGTCGATGTGACTGCGCAGGCTGTCGGGCGATACCTCCGCCAGCATGGCCGAAATCATCGGGTCCCGCTGGATTACTTGTTGAGCAGCGCTTGTAAAAGCAAAAATGGTACAGAAGAGGAGGAGGGTAGTTGTTTTTTTCATACGGTTTGATTAGAAGGTTGATAAAAATGTAACTTACGGCAACGCCGAAAAGTTAATCGTCGGAATTCTATTTGCGGCATCCCTCCTAAATGTGCCGTCGAGCGGGACAAAATCGTTGAAAAAACCACAGTTGCGCAGGTAAAAGCTACCGTTGGAAAGACCGCCCGCATAATCTTTTCGATAGCTTTTGCGAGCGGTGTTGTCGCCCGTAAATTTGGCTTCGGTAAGTTCTTTCCACTGGCCCGAAGTGGTATAGACCCATTGGTTGCTGTACAGGCCCATTCGGCTGGTGTTACCAGTTTCAGGTATGAAATTTTCCAGAAATGAGTGCAAAGATTTTAAATAGGTAGACGTTTTTGGGCGTTTAAAACTTGCAATCAATCGCCATTTATTTTCTTCGGGTGCAAAAAAGTAAGCAGTATGAGTAGTGTAATTGTCGGCCGTGGGTTTGCCTTGGAGCAAAAATTTGTAGGTATTTCCAGCCTTCCAGTTGTATTTCAGGTAGCTCTGTCCGCCCGCGCCTTCGTTGCCAAATTCGCCCGTGTAGACATCGGCTCCTTTTTTGAGCATCACTATCTTTTGCTCGTCAGGAATGGCTTTGGGGTTGTCGGTTTGGAAAGGGCTCCATACCGAAAACAGAATCCGACGCTCGGTAGGAGAATTGACCTGAATGCCAAAATATCCTTCCTTAAAACCATTGGCCATGAAATAAGAGCCCATCACGTCCTGACCTTGGGGAATGGTAAGTTCGTTGTAAAACCATTCAATGTCTTCATTGGCGGGCACGGGGTAATTCAAGTGGACGGATGGCCCACGGCGTCCCCAATAAAAATATTCGCCGACATTGTTTTTTACAAAAACAGTTTCAGAACTTACGGCACTACCGCTCACACTGATGCTTTGTGCCGCACCAAATGTTGCCCCTGTTTTAGAAAGTCCTTGTAAATCAATGCTTAAATAGCCAGGTTCTTTTATTACCCATTCGCCAACAAAATATTCCTGTGTTCCTTCTGAAGTAATCATAATGGGTAGCGTTTTATCCGCCACCGTTACGTTGGCTTTACTTTCGCCGTTGGCCGTAATCGTTACCGAAATCTTCAGATTTCCTGCCTGATTTACCCTCAAAAATGTTCGACAAACGGTTGAGGGATTTGCCCATTCCACAAACCCATTTTTGGTTATCTTTTCCGATTTATTGGCGTTGATAAGCCACGCATTTCCGCCGATAGGGATAGTTTGTTTATTGGCTTCGTGGCCGTTGAGAATGGTTTGCGAAGCTACCCCGCCACTGATGAAGAATACAGCAACGATGAAACAAATGAATTTAGCCAGAAATGTCATCAGGGAAGGAGTTGGTTTTAGTTGTTCAAAAAAAAGGCTCTTTGTTGAAAAAACTAATCGACTTATCTTATTTCTGTGCGATACTATAACTTTTGGTTATAAAACATAGGTTTTTATGATTGGCGCATGAATCAACTATATTTTACTTTTGGGCGCAAATTAAGAATCGAAGCACAAAAAGTGATTAGAGAAGTTCTTGTTGGTTTAACGTATAAATAATTACCAAAGGTTATGATTACTACAGATATATGCATCATTGGCGCGGGGCCTGTTGGCTTGTTCAGCGTGTTTGAAGCAGGGTTATTGAAAATGCGGTGTCATCTGATTGATGCCTTGCCGCAAATAGGCGGACAGCTGTCAGAAATTTATCCC
>JAIXPV010000731.1 GCA_027486105.1 Runella sp.
CAAGCCCATCAAAATGGGAAGTGAAACCATCGCTACCGTACCAGATGTCATATCTGATGCCGAGGCCATATTCCTTGGCAAACTGGCTATCCTGGAGCAGAAAAATGACATCCGCTTTGGCAATACCTTAGGCGGCTACAACAAAGCCCACGAGAATATCATTACCGAAGAGGTTAATAATCGACTTGGAATCTATCAGGATATGTACAAGTCGTACTACAAGGACACGAAGACCAACGTTACGAAATTGATGAAGCAACACCCTTTAAGCCAGAATCTTTGTCAGGTCAAAGGATTCACAGAGTACCAGCTGGCAATTATAATGTCCTATATAGTGGACCCCACCCGCTTCAAAACACCATCCGACCTGCAAGGATACGCTGGGGTTGCCCCCAAATATGGGAAGTTTCGTAGTAAGGCTACAATGAATGAACTCAACGCCATGAAGCAAAAAGCCTATGAAGGGGCTGGGATGCTTGAGCAGTTCACCCGCTACGGCCACAACACAGAATTCCAGAGCCGGATGTATAATGTCTCAGAATCGCTTATCAAGGCAGGGGGGTACTTCTACTTCTTTTACCAGCAACAACGCCAGAGGCTTATACAACGCGCCAAAAACAACGACGAGTGTTATACTCCGACTGAAGAAGAAATCAAAGCAGCAGGCGGCAAAATGCACAAAGACCGACTGTACATGAAAGGAAAGAAAAACCAGACCATAGAAGCTTGGTCCCACGCCAACGCTGGCTGGAGGGTATCTCGGATGATGCTGCAATTCGTCTACGAAGAATGGATGAAATTAAAAGGTGTTGCCACCAGACCCATGTACCAGTTCGAATACCTGGGCCACACCTCCTACATAACACTGGATGAGGTTTTGGAATTCGAAAAGGTCAATGACCGGTACACGAAACCCAATGAAGAAGTTTGACAGTTTGTCTGAATGATGTATCTGAATTGTTTTTAAGGTTTTCTGGATTAACGTTTTGAATTGTTTTTGGCATTATCTGAAATCAGTCTTTGAATTGTTTGATTTGTTGTCTGATAGGTATCCTTGAATTGCAATCTGGTTTTTCTGAATAGTCTGTTTGAACTGTTTTTTTCTTTATCTGAGAGATATGCATGAATTGGTTTTTTAGTTGTCTGAAAGGTATCCTTGAATTGTTTTTAAGATTGTCTGGGTAAATGTTTCGAGTTATTTCGCCAATTTTCTGGGAGTCTTTTTCGAGTTAAAATAATTGTTATCTGAGGGTTCTGTTCGAAATGGCTATTAGTTTTTCTGAGAGAAGCATCTGAGTTGCTCATCTATTTTTCTGAAGAAAACACCCGAATTGAAAGCTTAATTCTCTGTAATTAATTCTTGAATTGAGAATAGATTTTCTGAGTCAATATTTTGAGTTGAAGGGCTGATTATCTGAATGATGTTCACGAAATGTTAATTTGATTATCTGGAGTTGGATTTTGAGTTAAAAAGAAGGTTATCTGTGATGTAACATCGAAATGTTCGTTTGGTTATCTGGAGCTGGATTTTGAAGTAGTTTTAAGGTTATCTGGAATGAAAGTGTGAATTGAGTTATTTATTCTCTGTGTGAAAATTGTGAATTGCCGTTATGATTTTCTGAATAGTGACCCTGAACTAATAGTATTTTTTTCTGGAGTGAAAATCTGAATTGTGCCTGAATTAACTGTGAAGATTGTTTGAAGTGTATTAATCTTTTTCTGGAAAAAGGGTATTGAAGTGTGCTAGACATTTTCTGTAAAGAGGCTTTGAATTATTAGACTATCCATCTGAAAAGTTTACCTGAACTGCCCTTTTTATTTTCTGGAGAGAACTTTTGAGTTGACAAACATTTTGCTTGTAAAAGTCATCCGAATTGCCATTAGCGTTATCTGAAAGAAACTTATGAGATGGTGCCGTTTTTTATCTGATAGTGGTATCCGAATTGATCAATCAATTATCTGAAATCAGCTTTTGAAGTGGATTTTACTTTCTCTGGAAAAAGTATTTTGAGTACTAAACGTTGTTTTCTGAAATAATCCTACGAAATGTTGAATCGCTTTTCTGTAATGAGTATTTGAGTAGAGCAAATGGTTTTCTGGATTAAATGCCCGAATTGTTTTGAATATTATCTGAGGGGAAAGTATGAGGTGGTCCAGATATTATCTGAATACATGTTTCGAACTGAAAGACACTTTCTCTGTATTGTTTATCTGAATTGCGTCGTGCTTATCTGAAGGGAAGTATATGAATTGCTTTTTTTATTCTCTGTTATATCACTATGAATTGACCATCTGTTTTTCTGCTGCACATATATGAGTCATGTGTTTGTTTTCTGAAATGCATTACGAATTGCAACCCTCGTTATCTGTAATGATGTACTGAATTGGAATGAGAATGTTCTGAATCCCGTACCTGATGTGTAAATCGAATTTTCTGAGAAGGATAAAGAGTAGAGCAACAAGTTTTCTAAAGTAGATGTCGGAGTAGCAGTTGAATTTATCTGAGATATTGACACGAATTTATAGAGACGTTTTCTGAAATAGACCTTTGAGTATCTGTTTTATTTTTCTGAAAAGGTGATGCGAATTGATAAATACGTTTTCTGGAGCAACTCTTTGAGTAGCAACAGCTTTTATCTGAAAAGTCAGAACGAATTAATAGATACGTTTTCTGAAATAACCCCTTGAGTAAGGATTAACCTTTTTCTGAAATCAATGTACGAATTGAACCTATTTTATCTGAAATAATATTTGAATTGTGAATTGGATTTTCTGGGCAACGATTATGATTTGTACGAACATTATCTGATACGGAACCAAGAATTGGATTTTGTGTTATCTGGAACTCATCCCTGAGATGTGAATAAGATTTTCTGTCAAAACTCCCCGAGTAGTCCAAAAAGTTCTCTGAAATGGTTTCCGAATTGAGCCACAATTTTTCTGAACCGTACTTTTGATTTTTAATACTTAAATTATGAATGTTGTTTTTGAAGGGAATACCACATCTGGGAAAGACGAATGGCTTACCCCCCCCATATTTTAAGAGCGTTAGGGGAGTTTGATTTAGACCCTTGTAGCCCTATAACAAGACCATGGGATACCGCACACCACCACTACACTGTAATTGAAGACGGATTAAAAATGCCGTGGTTTGGTAGGGTATGGTGTAATCCCCCTTACGGAGAAGCTGCTGGCAAGTTTTTGGCGAAATGTGCCTCCCATGGCAATGCTATGGGCTTAGTCTTTACCCGAATGGAAACGCAGTGGTTTTACAGTGCAGTCTGGGACAAGGCAGACGCCCTGTTTTTTATAAAGGGCCGTTTAGCATTCCATCACGTCACTGGGGAAAAAGGAGGTTCTGCTGGCTGCGGCTCCGTACTGGTAGCGTACGGAAAGAATAATGTTGACGTACTTAGAAACTGTACACTGGAAGGGAGATTTATCTTATTAAACCATGAACAATAAAAACGAATATATCCTTTGTGCAGCGATTCATTACAAAGATGGTGGCTCGTACCCCCACCAGCCAAAGAACGTGGACTCTGGGCTAGTTATGGCAGGAAGAAGGCATAGTGACTGCATTGCCATGCTATCGCTCCTAAATGGCTACAACAAATCGCTGGTGGGAAGGGATGCCCAAGGATTCCTTACTAGCCACAACCGCTGGGTGTCCAGGTCGGAGGCATACCTTATTGCCAAGGCAGCAGGACAGCTGCTTCATAACCTACACGACCCCGCCAATCCCATCCTAATTTCGGAGGATTTATATTGAAGTGTTTTTTTTGCAAGGACTATGACCTAATAACATTAATTTTGTTTTATTAGCATAAAAAACGTTGCGTGATATGTGGAAAATATTCTATCGTATCACGCTACCCCCGATTTATATGAGTAGATACGAAAAATTGATGAACGTGTGGTGGGAGTTCAGCGAACTGAATCCTGGGGTGTACACCCCAGCCCACGGCATGATATATTCAAGACTGATATACCTTAAATCGCTGACAAAGAGCGATGTAGTTGAGTTTACACCCGACGAAATTATGAAAAGCGTAGGCGTTTCCAATTGGAGAACCTTTGCTGGACCCCTAAACGATCTTGAAAAATGGGGCCTTATAACCGTTTGTCGTCCCAAAAATCAGCACCGAAAATGGAAGGTTGGTATTGCAGAATATACAGTAGCAACCACAGTTGGTAGTGTAAAAAATGCAACAGCAAATAATGATGCTATTGTAAAAAATGCAACAGCAGACGAAGTTGCTACTGTAAAAAATACATTCGCAAACCCTTCTGCGAGTGTAAAAAATGCAACAGCAACGGAAAATATTGCTGCGAGTGTAAAAAATGCAACAGCAACGGACTTTCCCTCGCGTGACGCGCACGGGGGGAGTAGTAATATAAATAATATTATCTCTGGAAGTAATTTAAAACTAGAAGAAGAAAAAATAAAAGAAAAAAATAACCCCCTACCCCCTGATAAAAAAGAAAACCAAAAAGAAGAAGAAATTATTTCGGTCGAGGCCGAGGAAGTTATACCCGAAAACGAAGCTACCAAACCCATGGAAAAGAAAACCAAGACCCGAAAAACCGTAGAGCAGCCCACCGTTCCCATGCCCGAGAACTGGACCCAAGAAACCATAGCGTCAGTCAACACCTGGCTGGCTTACAAGCAGGAGAGGCGGCAAGCTTACAAGCCCGTAGGCTTAACCACCCTCATCAACAAACTTGCCCGTTTTGATGAGGAGATTGTTCGAGACTGCATCGAAACCGCAATTGCAAGCAACTGGGCAGGCTTATTCCCCGAAAAACAGAAACCTAGACCCCAGACACTCCAACAAAAATCAATCGAGGCGTTAAAGCAAAATCTCACCGAAAATGGATACGAACCAAGCAAACCAATCCCTGCAAGTCTCCGAAAGTGGTAAGAGCAATCTCCCAGCGATTGTCGTGCCAGCCGAGTTTCAGGCCACAATCTTTTCTCAGGCCGACCGTACCGTTCTGGCTTTGGCAGAGGACGACTTCGAGAACGAAAGAATCTCGGAGTACGACGACGAAGCTTTGTCCCTGCTGGCTGCGATGATCGTTAATCGGGCCAATGCACGGTACGGCAATAATCCCAGCCCCCAAAACATCAAAGATGCCCAAGACTTCGTAATGCTTGACCTGAAAAAGTTTGGGAACCTGCGAAAAAAAGAAATTACCACCATCGTTGACAAAGGGCTTGACGGGGAATTTGAGACAACGAAGGACGACGTTCGGCATTTCAACAGCAGCCGATTTTGCAAATGGATTCGTGCCTACATCGAAAACCAGAGACGCCCAGCTTACGCAAAAAAAATCCAGTACGGGTACCAGAAGACGCAGGAGGCTGAATTGGCAGAGCAGGAGGAAAAAAGAATCCTGGAAGAGGATTTCGGTTTTTGGCTGAACAAGTTGGAATCGGGACAGGCTATCACGCGCTTTGAGGGTAGGGATGAGGTGTATCGTCGCTCAGAGGAGTTGAACATCTTCAAACCCCTCACTCTGGAAGATAAAAACATTATCGCCAAAGCGTGTGCTGAATACACCAAGTTTGAAGGCGACCGACTGAAGATTTTTTCGCGCAAGGTGGCTTACCTGTACGTGTTGCACGTTTACTCTGCCAAAACTTTCACGCTGATTGACCTGATCAAACAAGTCCATCGAAACAACCGAAATACCGCCGGGGCCTTGATGGAAACCGCTTACAAACGCTTAGACGAGTACGAAGAAATCCAAAAAAACAAAGAATCCGAGAGTTATGCCCAACATAATGAAGAAATTCGACTACCGGAAGAAGGACAAAAGGTGGGTACCTAACCCATTTCTCCAGTTCCGAAAGCACAGCACGAAGAGAAGATACCGCCAATACCTCCAAAAAGCGGGAAAAGATAAGCTACAACACATTATCGAGGCCAGAGGCAAGGGTCAGTATGATGCGATGTCAAAATTCGTCCTGACGCAATTATGGGCTTGGAATGATTACATGGCTGGAAAAAGGATTGCTCCAGCGTTTTTCCCCAATTACCCCCTCAAACAGCTGCTCATGTGGAATGAAAACGTTCGCAGGATTCGGCAGAAGCGAACGGTGTACACAGGACCTAAGGGCATCTATGGGATAGACCCCCTGCCCATGACCGACGTTCAGATTGCGGCCATTTTTGTAGCAATGTCTACCGATGGCGATGCCGAGGGCAAACCCTCTATCCCAGTCGCCTGTGTCAATCACCGCTACGTTTGCGTGGTGAACGAGAAAAAAACTCACATCCCATTTGTTTTGTCGCATTAAATATGCGTATTTCACATAAATTTTGTTAAAAAAGCATGAGTCGAATTTTTGTTCAGATAGCCAGTTACCGGGACCCAGACCTCAACAACACGCTTAATAGCTTGTTTTCTAATGCCATTTCCCCCGAAAATTTGAGGGTTGTGGTGGCAAACCAGTGCAAACCAGAAGATGTTCCAGTAACCCCCAGAGACGGTGTTGAGGTGCATATTATCCCTGCCGAACAGAGCAAGGGTTGCTGTTTTACAAGAAATTTTCTTCAGCAGTTTTATCAGGGAGAGGAGTATATTTTGCAGCTTGATTCTCACATGAGATTTGCCCAGGGTTGGGATTATATACTCATCAACTGGATGAACAAGTTAAAAGAAAAAGGCCACACAAAACCCCTCATTACGGGCTATATGCCAAGCTTTGACCCAGAGAATGACCCCAAGGGGCGCATCCTAAAGCCTTGGACGATGGAGTTTGACTACTACAACGTTGAGGGCTGGGTTTCTTACCTGCCTCACACAATTGATCATCCAGAGCAGCACAGTTTACCCCTACCTGCCCGATTTTATTCTGCCCACTTTGCCTTTGCCGATGGCAGTTTTGCGGTAGAAGTTCAGCATGACCCTGAATACCTGTTCCATGGTGAAGAAATTTCGATTTCGGCACGCGCTTATACCCACGGTTACGACCTGTTTCACCCCAATAGAGTGGTCGCATGGCATGAGTATAGCCGAAAGAATCGGACCAAATTTTGGGATGAGCATTCGGAATGGGGGCAGCTTAATCAAAAAACCCATCGTCGCAACAAGATATTGTTCGGGATGGAACCCAATGACGAGGGTGTAAATTTTGGCAAGTACGGCTTCGGAGAGGTGCGGTCTTTGGCTGATTACGAAAAATACGCTGGACTCCGCTTTCGTGACCGTAGCGCCCACATTGAAACGCTTGCCAAAAAAGCCCCTGGGCAAAATGTACAGTCTCAGGAAGAATGGGAGGCTGACCTGCGTTGCACCTTCGTGTACCATATCAACCTGTGGAGGCAGCAGCTTGTTGATTTTAGTTCAGACTATCACTTCTGGTGCGTAACCTTCCAAGACAAAGATGGTGTAGAGGTGCAAAGGGAGGATGTTGGTGGTGTCATGGCCAATGAATTAATCAAGAAAACGGGCCTTAGTAAAGAGAAGTGGATTGTGTTGCGTCGCCAATTTACTATCAATCCTAACAATCCCCCAGTAGAATGGCGGGTGTGGCCGTGCGCCAATGACAAAGGTTGGCGGCATAGCTACATTTTTGGAAAAATTTAAACTTTAAGACCATGTATTTTGACGAACAGGCACCTGTAAGCCAGATAGCTTCTCAGCAAAAATTTTACGATGGAAATCTGGGCTGGCTAGGTTTTAACAATGATGGCACTCGAAACCAGTTCGGCAAAGTTATGGGCTGGCATCCTTTGTTTGGAATGGCCACCAATGTCATCGCCAGACGCAAAATGGAATCCCAGAGAGCCACCGACGCCTTAGAAAATCAGGGTATCGCTATGCAAAGGGATACGTCAAAAGCCCTGACCACAGTGAATCTGGGTATAGGCGTTGCGGGTGCGATGTCGGGCAATCCGCAGTTGGCCATGCAAGGCGGTGTTGGAGCGGTAAAATCGTTGGGTGGACTCATGGCTGCACCCCAAGGAATCGACAACACACAACCTCAGATTTCCTGGGGCAACCTATACAATCAATAATCATGGACCCAAAACCAAAACGGTACCTCAACCTCGGTAAGGGAGAGTTATTTGATACCGAAACTAAGAGCATCGTCAAGCTTGAAAATGGCAAAGTAGTTCCTACTGGAAAGAAGCCCGTTTTTGAGAAAAGCAACAGCGGTACGGTCGTCAAAGGAAACAATGGCGGTTATGTTGGTATCACTGACGGTAAAACCTACTTCATCAAGGGAGGTTTAATATCAAGTGGTATAGGCAACAACTATGCCGATGTTCCTACCGAAACGGCCCCAATACAAGGCCAGCCAGCGGCTAAAAACCCCGATGGTTCCGTGAATTGGCTGGGTACGGTCAACACCTTGGCTCAGGGACAGCCAGCGGCACCTGCCCAAGCACCCGCACCAAGTCCAGCACCCTCTGGAGGTGGTGGTGGTGGAAAGAAAAAGGGCCCAGCCGTTCCCAGTAAGCCCACCGCAGGGCAACTCATGGCTTCTTTGCCAACGCAGGATACGGCCAAACCTTTGACGCCAACAGGTCCCGCTGCACCAACGGCCAGACCAGATGAACTTGCCACGGTCGCTGGTACCTTACCGCCAAAGGCTCCATCTACAACAGCAGTAACCAAGCCAGCGGTTGCCCCTGCCAATCCTAAGGCCACAGGAATGGGGTGGCAAAACTACGCTGGTATAGCCACCGATTTGATGGGTGGTATAGCAGGGATGGCTATGGCTGGACGTCCGCTGTCGCAGTTTAAGGAACCCCAAGCTTATGGTATGCTTATGCAGGAATGGCAGAATCGTCGTAATCAGGGGTTATCGGCCGTAGAAAAGGGAGCTCTGAACGAGAGAAACCAAAACCAGTACAGCACCGATGTTGCTGCGGTATCCCGTATCGGAGCCGCTAGTCCTGGTACCTACATGGCTGGACTGGCAGGGGCTTCCCAGAATGCCTACAACGCCAATGTTCAAACGGCTATCATGGACAACCAGCAGAGAAACCAGAATTTTATGGGCTGGGGCAATGTGGTGATGCAGGACATGAACATGGAACGCCAGTTTTACGGCCAAAAACGTCAGGAGGAACTGGGAGCGGCCAATGCTTTTGCCCAGGCAGGAGCGGCCAATTTTGCCAACATCGGTGATCGTATTGATTATATGCAGCAGTACGAAAATCCCAACTCTTTCTATAATCTTCTGAAAAATCAACTTCAGAAGCAGGCTACCGCTGCTCAGGGAGTCGTCAATGCCAACGTTATCAGTCAATAACAATAAATCCCAAAACAATGAAAAGACGTAATGTTTTGCTGCTCGGTACCGCGACTGTTGGTGCTTTAGTAACCACCGCCTTGGCTAAGGAACCCAAGGACGAAAAGAAGTACACCTTAAATGAAGCCCTTCCACTGCTTCGGTCTGGCAAGGCGATGAACGTTGAGGGATTTGATGGGTACATTGCTATTATCGGCAAGAACTTGTGCTGGGATGAAAATCACAATGGGGAGGTTTTGAAGCGAATCAACTGCCCAGTCGAAGGTGCTGGTGAAGGCCAAATTCAGGCTGGCACTCTTACCTTATACGACAACAATGATAATTTACTTCCAGAGGCCCATGAACTTGATTTTCGTCAGGTTATCAAACCTGGGCGCATTTATTCAGTTCGTCATTTTTAACCCAGTCACTTTTTAACCAATTTATATTTTATGGAAACACAAGGAGCCTATGACACCAAGAGCGTTGGCGAACAGCGAATTCGCAAGGAGTACCGACCGCTTACTATCGAAGAGTCCGAGATTGTGGCAGAAATCAAGCAAAAGGCTATTGATTTTATTGATTTCGTTGAAAAATTCAAGTCAAAAGACCCTCGCTTGGTTGCTATGGCTCAGACGAGTATTGAGCAGGCTTCCTGGGCTGCGACTTCCGCAATAACGAAATAGCTTTCATCACCCTTAACCCCAAAACAATGTACAAACTCCTACTAAAATTCCTGATTTTTCTTGGGCTAAAACCTCAGCCCCCCGTCATGGAAGAGCCCGTTCACGAGTGGTTTGAGTTATCATACGCAAACTATCTTACCATACCGCGCAGTGTGTTGCAATCTATGCCAACAGAATGGCAGAGCCGCTTTGTGAAGTGTCTTGACGAATTGGACGAAACGATTGACTGGAGGCCACAGGACGGAGGGAGGTACAGCGTTCAATTGCGGGATAAGGATGGTAAATTCACCAAAGACCCCTTGGCTGACTACGAAAGAGGCCGACGTCGTATCCCACATATTTTGGTGTGGATAGACAAGGATAATGAGGGCTACAAACCCCTGTCGGGATACGAAGTAAGAAACCTTACGCCTGAGCAATACCGAATCCAGAGAGAGTTCTTTCATCCACCCCTGACGGGGCTCGGCTCAGTAGCTGGTGAATAAAAACGAAAAAGGGCAATTTCATCCGAATTTGCCCTTTTTAATTAACAACCCTTCACCAAAAAATCAACACTACGCATTGGCTTTTGAGAACCACTTTTTCTTCTTAGATGTACCATATTCAGCCTTTTGGGTTCTTCCTATTTTCCCCATCACCAAACGTGTACGCTCTACTTGTTCTTTATTTGTTTCCGAACCTATACCCTGTCTCTGGTCTACCCCCAACAAAGCAGCATGGGCCGCAGAGCCAACGTCGGTATTGTCTATGCGCCACGTTTTGAAGGCGTCAATGATTGACAGAAAGTATATTTTTTCGTGTTTGTTTTCGTTAAAAAATTCATCTCCTATACCAGTCATTTTATTGGTCCACACTTCCGACTGCCCCTTAAAGCCCACTTTGCCATTAATTGTCATTAAGCGGTCCCCCAAGTTTTTCTTAATAAACTTACCTTCAAGTACTCCGTCGTTGTTTTCTAGCATCACCAAAGCGTCCCAGAATATTGCTGCTTTCATGGTTTCAATATGAAATTTGCTTCTGCCTGGTCGGGCTAGGTATACCGCCACAAACAGGTCGGATTCAGCAACCCGGTGGTCAAGTTCCCGATATATGACAATAGAGCATTCTGAATCCGAAAACGGAGCATCCCCCTCTTCATACACATCATCCACACCCATGATGTGAATTTTCTTTACGTTGGGGGTCGGAAATCCGTTTCTGTACACTTCCCAAGGCCCCAGTTCGTCTTGGGTGAATTGGACTTTTTGGTCTTTAGGTGGACCCACAAAATCTAGTCGACCTCTAACAATCTCCTTGTCTTTGTAATTGTCAAGTATCCACACCGCCTGATCGTCAAGCTTGTGGGCTGGATAATTGCTCTTCGAAGGAGGCAAAAAGCACTCCTTGGGATTCATGGGGTTTTCCTGAAGTTCCTTGTAATACACCTCAGGATCACCCTTAATTCTGGCTCTTCTGGCTTCGTATTTTGGCTTCGCAATATCGGCCAGTGATATGCCATTTTCCCAGTCAACGTCGGGAGGAGCACAGCGGTAACATGGAATAAAATGCGTTACCGCATCGTACCTATAAGCCTCGAAGTACATC
>JAIXPV010000615.1 GCA_027486105.1 Runella sp.
ATATGAAAAAAACATTAGTTTTCAATTTTGTCACAGTTGCATAATGAATGAAAAAATTAGGATGTGTAATTATTCGTTGGTGGTGTTCTTGATTAAATAGCTACGCCATTGATGAGCACATCGAAAAAATACATTATTTCACTATTTAACAAATTAATGGACCACTCGATAAACATGAAGTAAATATAATTAATGACTTAACTAACCATTAACTAATCAGAGAAACCAATCAGTTAATTCATTAATTAACCATTACTTAATTAATTAACTAATCAAACAAACAAATCAGCAATCGAATTATGAAGGAAACAATTCATCAATAACGTTTTAATTGTCGATTAATTGTTTCTTCGCGAAAACAAAATGGATGATTTTTGTTTTGAAGCAATTGCTTAATTAACTAATTAACTCATTTCATAAATAGTTGATTAATCGTTCTAAAGCATTGATAAATTTACTTACTTAATTAATGCAAAAACTCATCAATTAGTTAATTACCTAATTAATTAATTAATCTGTGCGTCAACTAGCTAATAAATCAACGAACAAAAAAGCCTGCTTCGTTCATGTGAAAAGGCGACTGATCCATATTGATGACATCCAAATCGTAACCCAAAAGTTCCACAGCTAATTGTCGAACCCTGAAAAGATTACGCCAAAAAATTTGCAACCTATCTTCCAAAACCTTTTTAGGCACTTTGTACTTTCGATTCGGCTTTCGTAACGAAACCCGGTACTCTATCTGCCAACCTTTGAGCCAATGCGAACTAATATTTGGCGGCTTTGGCTTTACGCCGTTTACCAAGCAAGCAACAACGTAATCTTGCACTAATTGCTTAGCTTTGATTTCCAAAAGCTTTGCAGGAAAACGTGCTTTCACGCTGTGTCGCATGATACTGAACCATTCAAACAAAGATTCCCGAACAATGCTTGCTTTCTTCACTGGGCCTGTGCTGCTAGACCGCCTCTTCCTTCTTTCAACACACACAACATCTGCTTTTCGCCTCCCGCTGCGCTCGAGATCACGCGTGCTCTTAGTAGGCAACACGATGCGATTGTCCACAACCGCGGACACACAGCGCTTTACCAACCCTCGAATTCTGCGTTTCGATGTCTTGTCTTTTGGTAAACCTTTGATGTCTTCACATTCTTTGACGAACTGGTCCAAAAGTCCATATGGAACTTTTAACGGTTTTTCTTGTGCGTCTATTCCACGTTTTCGTAAAAACTTGCAACACTTATCGCCAATTGCAATTCTGGTTTTGAACAGCGTGTTTGTATATGAACGAGTTTTTGCAGCATTTCTTGTTTTTGTTTCAGCAATTGGCTGGGGTTGCTGGGGCCTGTTCTGATATCTTTCAACCTGCTCCGCCACAACCGCGGCTGGCAATGATTGAGCTAAAACAAGCAGACTTGCAACATCTATGTTGGAAAAACAACATGCCCATTTAACAGCTTCTAATTCCAATGGGGAAAATTCACGATGGCTCCCACTATCTGAAACAGGATTTGCTGAGGAGTTGCTCGCTGCGTCCAATTTAGGAACAGCCGCGACCGTGGCTGGCAATGGGACACCAGCCAAATTGACACTTGCTGAAGGCAACACGTTATTATTTTGAAACTCTTGGGTTAAGTCAACAGCTCTCTGCAAACCTACATGAGCAGCGTTGTAAATCAAAAAATCGCGCAGCCTTTGTCGCAAAGTTTGCCGTGACGCAAACGATCGCTCTAAACCGGCAAGGACGCACATAGCATCAACGGCGCAATCGCCGTCTGCAATCGTGAAATCGATAGCAAGACCTCTGTTCAGATAGAAAGTCTGGAAATCTGAGCTGCTCCCTTCTACTGTAAGTTCAGCAGCGGCCAAACCTATTGGGATACCAACAACAAAATGGTCGCATATATTAATTGGGTATTGTTCTGAAACTTGTTCGCAACCGTTTTGTAAGCACTTACAGAACACAACTTCTGCTGACACCTCGGTGGTACAAAAA
This sequence comes from Runella sp., assembly GCA_027486105.1. GTDB lineage: Bacteria > Bacteroidota > Bacteroidia > Cytophagales > Spirosomataceae > Runella. The sequence continues at coordinate 1,995 of JAIXPV010000615.1, forward strand.
CAAGTTGACCAGGGCGCAAAGGTTTCTATCATATTGGTCCTATTTTCACCTTCCCACATGAAAAGGCGGCATTTTTGCATCAGAGCGAACGCAACCCAACCGGAATAACCAACGTATCTACGGGGTTGTTTGATATCCCTTGCCAACCACATTAACTTACCTATTGGGGTGTTGATTTCTATCTCATCCACTGGTTTATCAAGCGACGGCAAAAAACAACTTGCAGGCGGTAGAGCATTCGGCAACACAGCTCTTGCGGTGTCTGACGGCGCCGCAACCGCGGTCGAAGGTATCAAAACTTCAATCAGAGGGTCAGCGCTAGAAGCCGAACCGTCCACAACCGTGGAAGAATTATCTAGCTGCACGTTGGCACTTGCACCGCTCAGCGCGACGCCTTCCACAACCGTTGCGAGGTTTGGATTTTCGGATGGTCCACCCACTTGTGCTCCTTGCTCTGTTTCAGAACCTGCTGTTGGGACACCTTCATGAAGCTCCGTTATTGCAGGCAGGTCAACTTGCGGTTCCGTTATCGGCGGGGACAAAATCTCCGCGACGACGCCGTCCGCAACCACGGATGCATCAACTGCGGTATCCGCTGTCCACTTGTGATCAGGACACCATTCGTAATGAACTGGAGCACCATACATACCGTACTTTGACGCACAATGCATTGCTGAGCATGGCTTATAAGCGCAAATGTGCATCCGAAATGGTGGGTCATCGGTACCTATTTTCGCCCAGCCTGTCACACCATTCGCGTTCGCTGTGACGCCGCCCCAATCTCTTACCCAAGAAGCCAAAACGATTTTCTGACCAAGGCTATCCACCCGTTGGCATGGGAAGGCTTGCGTTTTTGACAAACCTTTGAGTTGATCCAGAGTCCATGGCATGAGCAATCCGAAGCGTATCCACAACCGTGGATCAATTCCCTCACGCGGCTGGTTCGTTACAAAGTTCGCAACTTGAGGCTGAAAATAATTAATACGTGGTTAATTATTTGAAACGTTAACTAATCAACTAGCACATTGTTCGCAAAAGGTGGTGAGGACATGTTCACTAATTACATCTATACAAAGAATAAGGGACAACGAAGCAATTAGTTAATTATGTTGCATGATATCATTTTATCAAATCAGGTAAAACAGAACCACAAGTTGAAGCTATAAATAACCAAATTAAACAAAATTTAAATACTTACTTCAAACAAACATGTAATTAATTACTTAATTAAGTAATTAACTAATTAACTAAT
>JAIXPV010000700.1 GCA_027486105.1 Runella sp.
CAACGACCAGAAAATTCTGGATGACGGAGTGGTGCCGAGAGATTTGATTGAAACCTCAAAATGTTATCTCGAAGCCTGCAAGGGTTTAAAACCCCCAAAAGGAATTTGGTGTCACATCACGGGTACGGATTTGATTCGGGGCGACGACGGAACATTCATGGTTTTGGAAGACAATCTCCGTTGCCCTTCTGGCGTGTCTTATATGCTGGAAAACAGGGAGTTGTCTAAACAAATTTTTCCTGAAGTCTTGGCCCGAACGGGTGTACGGCCCGTGTCTGATTACCCGGCGCGTTTGTTTGAAATGCTTAAATTTATTGCCGACCGCCCCGACCCAAACATTGTGGTACTTACACCAGGTATTTATAATTCTGCTTATTTTGAGCATTCTTATTTGGCGCAGCAAATGGGCGTTGAACTCGTAGACGCCCGCGATTTGGTGGTTTCGGGAGGATACGTAAAAATGCGAACAACCCGTGGATTTGAGATTGTGGATGTAATCTACCGCCGTTTGGATGATACGTTTTTGGACCCACTGGCGTTTAATCCGCATTCGCTTATCGGGATTCCTGGAATATTTGATGTGTACAAAAAAGGCCGTGTCGCCCTTGCCAACGCTCCTGGAACGGGTGTTGCCGACGATAAAGTAATTTATGCGTACGTGCCGCGTATTATCAAGTATTATCTGGACCAAGAGGCGATGATTCCTAACGTACAGACGTATATTTGTCGCGAACCCGATGACTTGAAATACGTGCTTGAAAACGTGGAAAATCTGGTCATCAAAGAAGCCAACGAAGCAGGAGGCTACGGAATGCTGATTGGGCCAAAAGCGACCAAAGAAGAGCATGAACTGTTTCGTCAGAAAATCAAAGACAATCCCCGTAACTATATTGCCCAGCCCGTAATTTCGCTCTCACGCGTGCCTTGTATCGTGGAAGACCACGCCGAAGGTCGCCACGTAGATTTGCGACCTTATATTCTGTACGGCGACGGTATCAACGTAATTCCAGGTGGACTCACGCGCGTTGCTTTACGCAAAGGGTCGTTGGTCGTAAACTCATCGCAAGGTGGGGGTGGAAAAGATACTTGGGTAACGTATTGATAATTAATGAATTAAAATATTTTTCTTTTTTTACAAGCCCCTTTTCATAAGGGGTTTATTTTTTTGTAAAAATAATTGATAAAAAACTTGACATACCAATTAGTATGTTTACCTTTGTGCCATTATGACAGATACACGAACCGAAATCTTGCAGAAAAACTACGAAGCTATTCACCGCAATGGCTTTCAGGGAATTCGTGCCGATAAGGTAGTGGCTGAAATGGGGATTACGAAGGGGGCATTGTATCATTATTTTCCCAATAAGTTTGATTTAGGGTACGCTATTTTGGATGAATTGCTGGCTCCATACTACCTAAAAATCTGGGAGCCATTTGAGCGCGCTGAGAAAAATTTTGGCGCTGTTTTGCTTACCGTATTAGAATCCTATCGAGATTTTGCCAAAACTGACGAAGAAATCAAGCTTGGTTGTCCACTGACAAATCTCACGCAGGAAATGCCGCCTTTGGATGAAGGTTTTCGAAAAAGATTGCACCGAATTACCCACCAAATGCAGTTACAGGTTGAGACAGGGCTGAAAAATGCCCAATTAGCGGGAGAATTTAACCTTGATTTTAACCCAACACAGACCGCTTTTTTCTATTTATCCGTCATTGAAGGAGGTTTTAGTGTAGCCAAAGCAATGCAAAGCCGGGCCGCTTTTGAAATGGTTATTGCCCAATTAAAACAATTTTCTGAAGGACTTAAAGTCTGATTTTTTTTGTCCACATACATACCAACTAGTATGTATGTATATTGAAGACAAATATTAATTAATTAAAATCAAAGAATCATGTACGTTATTACAGGAGCCACAGGACACACCGGGCACATCATTGTCGAAGAGCTGCTTACCGCAGGGAAAAAAGTAAAAGCCGTTGTTCGCAACGCAACGAAGGGAGCCGCATTGGCCGAAAAAGGAGCCCAATTGGCCGTTGGCGATTTGGAAGATGCCGCATTTTTGAAAGAAACATTCACAGGTGCAGAAGCTGTTTATTTGATGGTTCCTCCCAGATGGAACATCACCGATTGGCGGGCGTATCAGCACGAAATCATCCAGAATTTTGTGGACGCATTGCAAGGCTCGGGCGTAAAATACGCCGTAGTACTGAGTTCAATGGGGGCACACATGCCCACGGGTGCGGGACCCGTAAGTGGGTTGTACGATTTGGAACAGGCTCTCAAAACCGTGGAGGGATTGAACGTACTCAATTTGCGAGCGGGGTATTTTATGGAGAATTTTTTCGGGAATATCGGTTTAATCAAGGCCGCGGGGATTCAAGGTTATGCGCTCAATGCTGACTTAAAGGTTCCGTTGGTGCATACGCACGACATTGCCGAAGTAGCCGTTAAGCATTTTTTAACGCTTGATTTTGAAGGACATTCCCATGTTTTTGTGGCGGGAGCGGCCGATTATACCATGCGGGAAGCGACCGCTATTTTGAGCGATGCCGTTGGAAAACCTTTTCAGTATGTACAGTTTTCGCCCGAGGATGCCCGGGCGGGGATGATTGGAGCGGGTTTGCCCGAAACCATCGCCGACGGTTATAACGAGCTTTTTGCGGGTTTAAACTCGGGAGAGTACCTCAATGGGTATGAGCGTGATGCCACCAATACCACCCCGACGACGTTGGAGGAGTTTGCCAAAAAAGAATTTGCTGTGGCATTTAATGCGGTAAACTAATATTTTATGGGCGGTTGTTGAATTTCAGCAATCGCCCGTAAAATATTAGAATGTATGGGTTAGTGGGCGTTTGAGGGCTGATGGCCCTTTTTGTGATTTTAAATAATTCTATCATACAAAATCACGACAACTGACGTTGTATATCTTTTCCCATAAAAATCTATATTATGAAACAATTGTTAACGCTTACTCTTGCGTTGGTGGGAGCTATTTCAGTTCAGGCACAGCAAGGAACGATTGAATACAAAATGACCATGTCGGGGCAAGGACAGAGCAATGTGTCGACCAGCAAAATGCAATTTGCGAGCGGAAAAGTGCGGATGGAAACCAGTCTCAATATGCCGGGAATGTCGCACAAG
>JAIXPV010000683.1 GCA_027486105.1 Runella sp.
ATGTTTACAACCAAATGATTCAATTCCAATGAAAAAGACCCTATATATCAGTGCTTTAGTTTCACTTTTTATCACTGCCTGTTCAGACGAAACCCTCAATGAGATTGACACCAATCCCAATATTATTTCAGTGGCACCTTTGAATACTATTCTCCCGGCTGCCCAAATGATGGTATTTCAACGAGTGGTAGGCAGTATTTCTATCATCAGTGGCTACGCTTCCGAGCACACCAACTTCACAGGGGTTAATACGGCTACTAAATTGCAGATTGGCGGTGCTGCAACGCTCGGTGTAAGCGGTGGTACCAACTGGACGAGTGGTTTTCAGGCAATACACTACTTTAACGATGTTCGAGCCAAAGCTGAAAGTCAGCAGAAGGCTGGCTATGGAGCTATTGCCGACATTATGTCGGCCTATACTTTATCGCTTTTGGTAGATACTTACGGTGATATTCCTTACAAAGAGGTAGGTCAAGAGAGCATTATACAACCAAAGTTTGAGAAAGCACAAGATTTGTATACCGAAATGCAGAAATTGCTGGATGCGGGTATTCAAAAATGCGACCAAGCCACTACTGCGGCTACTCGACCCGGAAACGACGATTTGGTGTTCAAAGGCAATATGACGCTTTGGAAAAAAACGGCTTGGGGCCTGAAAGCCCGTTTGTTGAACCGCCTGAGCAATGTTAGCACCAAAGATGCCGAAGTTATAACGGCTATCGGGAATTCGTTTGCCTCTACCGAAAACTTCACTGTTACGGGTTATCAGAGCAATCCCGAAAATGCCAATCCTATTGCCAATAACTTTATGAATGCCTCTACCATCGTAATAGCCGACGGAATTGTCACGGCCATGAAGTCGTTTCTTGAATCGAATGAAGACGTATTGGCCGACCCGAGAGCCAACATTTGGTTTACCAAAATAGGTGGCAAAATCTTTACACCACCGACAAGTAAAGCAAATACCGATGTTACACTCAACGGTACCCTGTATTCAAAACCTTTGTACCTGCAAAATAGAACATCACCGTTGCCTATACTGACTTATACCGAATTGAAGTTTATCGAAGCAGAGGCCCACTTGCGTTTGGGCGATAAAGCCAAAGCATACACTGCCTATGATGCTGCCCTACGGTCGGCGATGGCTCAATCGGCCGTTTTTAATTCTTCAGCGGCACTTACTGCCACACAAATCAATGCCTATTTGGCCCGCCCAAAAGTGCTGATGGGAGTGGATAAATTGACTTTGAAAGACATCATTTCCCAGAAATACATTTTCTTGTTCGTATTCCAAAGTCAAGAAGCGTATAATGATGTCCGTCGAACGGGTTTGATTACCCTCAACGATCCCGACGGAACGGCGAAACGTTTTCCGTATCCAGTAGATGAAATCTCCCGCAATGCCAACGCCCCGCAGATTTCGGACCAAAATACTGTGTATCAAGACAACGCTCGCTTGTTTTGGGCCAAACTCTAACCAATCTCATTCTGTTTTTGAGTGATTGCATTCAGAAACAGAATTTCTCTATTCACAACTTGATGATGAAAGCAGTAGTTGCTTACTTTATTTTATTTCAATCGGTTATATCGTTTGGACAAACTCCCAAACAATTTGACGTGGTAGTTTACGGTGCTACGCCCGCTGGCATTGCCGCTTCGGTCAATGCGGCTCGGATGGGCGTGAAAGTAGCCTTGATTGAAGAAACCAATCACATTGGCGGACTCACCTCTGGTGGATTGTCATTTACCGATTTTCGCACTTTTGAGGCAGTTCAAGGCACATTTAGAGAATTTATGAACCGCGTATTAGCTTATTATACAAACACATATGGAGCTGAATCACAACAGGTGAAAGATTGCTTTCGAGGGGCTTATTACGAGCCGAAAGTCGCTAAATTGATTTTTGAACAAATGCTTTCGGAACAGCCCAATATTCAAGTTTTTACCAAGTATCTTTTAAAGAATACTGAACGCAGAGGTAACCAACTAACAAAGGCTCTTTTTGTATCAACCAACAGACAATCACAATTGGTTACCGAAGCGACAGTTTTTATTGATGCTACCTATGAAGGCGATTTGGTCGCAAAAGCAGGCTGTGAATATCGTTTGGGCAGAGAATCTAAAGAAGAATTTGGCGAACGATATGCTGGAAAGGTTTTTATGGAAGATGGGAAGTTTTTGGCAGGAAGTACGGGGGCGGGCGACAAAGAAATTCAAAATTATAATTTCAGAATTTGTATGACAAAAGACCCTGCCAATGCAATTCTAGTGCCTAAACCTACCAATTATAACCGAGAAGCGTATCTCCCCTTACTCGAAGAAATCAATAGCGGAAGAATTAGGCATTTTAACCTTAATTTGGTGACTATACGTGCATTACCTAATAATAAAGCAGATGTAAATGACCGACATTTCTCGTCGATGAGTCTGGCCTTATGGGGCGAAAGTCATACTTGGCCCGAAGGTAGCCCCGAACATCGAAGGCTGCTTTATCAAAAGCACAAAGACCATGCACTGGGATTGATTTATTTTGTCCAGAATGATTCCGAAATCCCTGAGGCCATTCAGGCTGAAGCCCGAAGCTGGAGTTTACCCAAAGATGAATTTACCTACAACGAAAATTTTACTCCCACTATTTATGTACGGGAAGGGCGAAGATTGGTGGGTAATTATATCTTTAAGGAGCAGGATACCCAACAAGCACCTAACAGTTTGCGAGCACCCCTGCAAGTTAATTCCATTGCGGTGGCTGATTATGGGCTAAATTCACACGGAACGGGCAAACGAACTGCTTTTCACCCTACCATTCGGGATGGGCAGTTTAGTGCAGCTTTTTCCAACGTTCCGCATCAGATTCCTTACGGCGTTATGGTTCCTAGAAGAATTGATGGTTTGTTGGCCCCCGTGCCCATGTCAGCAAC
>JAIXPV010000235.1 GCA_027486105.1 Runella sp.
AAGCGGGTACGTTTAACGAAGACGAGTTGATTGCTCTATGCGTTTTAATTTTAACAGCAGGCCATGTAACGACCATTGATCAGTTAGCCAACGGAATTTTCGCCCTACTGTCACACCCTATTGAACTAGTAAAGCTTCAGGAGAATCCGTCATTGATTAACGCTGCCATTGAAGAGATACTTCGATTTGACACCTCTGTTCCCTTTACTTTCCGTATTACAACTAAACCTATATCGGTGGGTCAGTACCAGATTCCTGCTGGTCAACTACTGGCTTTGGGGTTGTCGGCCGCAAACCACGACGAAGCCATTTTCTCAGAACCAGGCAAATTTGACATTAGTCGAGCTGACAACCGTCATATTTCATTTGCGTATGGCCCACATTTTTGTTTGGGAGCTATTTTGGCCCGCCTGGAGCTAAGCATAGCTATACAATCGCTAATTCAGCGATTTCCTAACCTCAAGCTTCACCCGACCAAAGGCTACGCTATCCGTAGCGAGAGCATTATGTTCAAAGGCTTTCATAAGTTACCTGTATTGTTGAAGTAGGGAGCCTATTGGGCTGCTGTTACGAAGTTGTGCCGAAATACAAAAATCGTCCGTAATTTGAAACTGATTTTTTTGCAAAGTTTACCTATCTTTGTTTCGTTTATTGCGTATATATCCTGTAATCAAACAAGAAAGTATAATGCATAATCGTTTTTACGGTATGAGGAAACTTTTTACACTACTGACCATTTTTTATTCCACACTCGCATTTGGACAGGGATATATTGACCTATCTTCAAATACAGAAGTCACCCCATGGACGCCCGACGGTGCTCTATTGCAAACCTTTAGTAATATAGGCACCCCGCCAGTGACCGTTATAGCCACCGTCCAGGGGAACACCAATCGATTTCGTAACCTAACCCCCCGTAACGACTCCCGGGGATTGTGGTTAAATATCGCTTTAGGAAATCGTACCGAAAGCGTCAGTGTTACATTCACTTTTAGCGAGCCTGTGACTAATCTATCTTTTGGAATTCTGGGAATCGACCGTGAATTAAGCTTCAGTAACTATCAAGACCGAGTTCTTATTGCGGGTTATGACGACAACGATGTGGGCGTCACACCCGCCATTTCTTATAATCCTAATTTTGCCTTTTTAACCAACGGGGTGGAGCCTTTTGTGAGAATTCTCTCGGGCTTTAATTCTGACCCCTTAGACAGCACCCGCTCTACCGTTGCTTTCCCTGGTTCGGGTGTTAAAAAAGTGACCATTGCGTTCACCAGCGGCGACAATATCCGTACTGGTGCCACTACTGCGCAAAGCATCTTCCTAACTGACTTATCGTGGGCCAGCATTGTACCTGTTGAACTTATTTATTTTCGCGGAAAAACAGAAAACGACCGCGTACGCCTGAATTGGGCCACTGCTAGCGAATCCAATAGTGACTATTTTCAGGTAGAGCGCAGTACCGACTTGAAGGAATTTACGTCGATAGGGCGCATTGTGTCGGCGGGAGATTCAAAGCAACGCGTCGAGTACAATTTTCTGGATGAAGCACCCTTGCCAGGAGTGAATTATTACCGATTAAAACAGGTGGACAAAGACCGTGCTTCTGAATATTCAAAAATCATTGCTGTTAGCCCTCAAACTGCTGCTTCACGTTTTATTATTTATCCAAACCCATCTGATGGACAAACCATAAAACTGCAATTTGATAACCTTGAATTAGACGGTTTACGTTTGTCAACGTTGTTGGGTCAGGAAATTCCTTTTGCCATTCAGGCCAATAATACCAACAGTTTGACCATTAAACCGCTACGCGAGCTTCAAACTGGGCTATATTTCATCACCTATGCCGATGCAATGGGAAGAGGACGGGTAACTCAAAAGCTATGGGTAAATAAATAAGAACTCAATACGAATCAGGAAATAATGAGATTAAATTAGATAAACTCCTGCTGAATTTCATCCTTGATAAATTTGAGCGCCAAAGCCGTAGGGTTACGGTTTTCTTGAATAATTTTCTCAAAAATCTTCTTGGCTAAATCAAGCGGAGCCGCATCGGGGGCTACTTCTAATGCGGCTTGGTTGATGAGCGTAATGACTTCTTGCTGAGCTGCCCGTATTTGCTCCCATGCTTCATGACTCATGTAGACTTGTTGCGAAAGATTATGGTTGAACTCTTCGCGAACTTCATGCATTAAAATTTGCTGAAATTCAATAGCTTGAATAGCTGAACCATTCAAACGAACAATAAGATTATTGGGACTGATTCGTTCCAAAAATAGACACATCCGCTCGTAAGCCTGAAGCCGAATCGGCAGGGTTATTTCCAGCTTTTTACTTCGATTTTCCAGCTGTTTTTCCACAAATTGTTTTTTCAAAAAAGCAGTTACGGTCAAATATACCGCGTATAACACCAAAGCAGCAGGAAGTACTATTTTCAAAAGGTCGGTGACAATTTCCATTCGTTTATTGTTTGTTTACCAGTAAAGAGTCTCCGCAAAGAACGCAAACTGTCGGCAAAATAGTACGTATTTTTGCAGATTAACGCATAAAACTCCCATGAATACAAAAAAACCAATTAGAATTTCCTCCATTGCCCACCAAGAAATAGTGGAGACCTTACGCATCAACAAGATTCCTGACACATATGGCTTGAGGGTCGGAATGAAAGGCGGTGGATGCAGCGCTCAATTCTTGTTGGGTTTTGACCTACCCACCGAAAACGACCACGTGTACGTAGTAGATAGCATCAAGGTAATTATCGACAAACGCCACTTGATGTATGTAATCGGCACTGAAGTAGATTATGAAGAAACAGAGGAAGGGGCGGGATTTACGTTGGTAAAACAAGCTCCCCTGGGTAGCTAACCGCACTGCACTTACAAGTATTTGTATCAATAGTTATATCAGGAATAGTAATTTTTGGCACGATTTTAGGTCTGTAATAGACTGAATACATAAAACGGGCAAAACCACTTTTTGGAACTTCGTGCAGAAAATTAGGAAACATATACCCGCCATTCTGGCTACATGTTCGTTACTGTTAGCATTATTGTCTTTCTTTTTCTTTGAAAGAGGGGCTTTGGGCGCGGCAGAAGAGACTTATTTCTCGGCCGTCAAAGAGCGAATCAAGCATGAACTTTCGGTTTCGCAGGAAGAAATTGAACGCATTACAGTGCTGGTTGCCCAAAACACCGATATGCAGTTTTCGGACCTTCGCCAGACCACCAAATACCCTTACTACGTTTACCAAAACGGTCGTTTGATTTTTTGGTCGGATTATCGGTTTATTCCTGAGTATGAATCTATCCAGAAAATATCTCAAACTCAACTCGTTACATTCGACCAAAGCAAGTATTTGGTCAGTCGCCGGCAGTTTACTCGCCCCAATTCCCGTATTGATATAGTTTCAGTCATTAATCTTTATAGGCATTATAAGAACGAAAATAACTACTTACAATCGGGCTACAATACCACTCTTTTTACGGTAGACCCCGAGCTGATTTCAACCAATTTTGGGCCTGCGTATCAAAACATTCTGGACAACCAAAATCGATTCTTGTTTTCAATTGTCCCCCCCAAATTTGACGCCTACCATAATCAAACAGCCCCCGTCAATACCATTACGTGGGGAATCTTAGCGGCAATTTTGTTCGGGATATACATTATCCAGTGGGTCATTACGTTGAGCAGACAAAAGCGCTATGAAATGGCCTTTTTGGTGTTAATGATGTATTTGGTGCTGCTTCGGGCAGGGATGCTTTATTTTGGGATTCCTTTTTTATTCTCAGAAAACGATTTATTTAACCCCAAGTTTTATGCTTCCTCTCCCATTGCGCCCTCGCTTGGCGACTTCTTGCTCAATTGCCTGGTTTGCTTTATATTATCGCTTTACGTAGCCGATTTTTATTTCCGTTCTAAGGCATACCTGTTTTTAGTAAATATCCCCAAAAAGGCACAACCCGTTTTATCCGTTCTGTTTATCATTCTTAGCTTTGGAGCATTCTACACTAGTCTGTTAGAACTGAACAACATTTACGAAAAATCGCAATTCACGCTCGACATCACGTTAAGTATCTCGTTTTCAGTCCTTAAAATAGCCTGCCTCATTATCTTTATTCTTATTTCGAGTATTTATTTTCTGTGTACTCACTTACTGGTAGGATTATTTATTCGCTTTAACCCCAAAAAAATATACGGTGTGCTGATTTTTGCGATTGGCACCCTTATCTTTCTGCTTTTGGCGGTTATCTTGGGTATCGCCCTTAAATGGGTTTTGGTTGTTCATGGTATTTATTTTTTATTGTTATATTTCTCACGTTTTCCACGTGTTCTCTATACTTTCCGTTACCGAACCACCATTTATTATTTTTTGGGTGCTTTTTTCTGGGCCATTGTTACCACTTACGTAGTCTACAATGAAGAAGAGCAAAAAGACATTGCCAACAAAAAAGAATTTGGAGAGCAAATTTTTTCTGAAAATGATGGCTTGGGTGAATTTTTGTTGGACCGCGCCAAAGAGTCAATCAGTAAAGACCCCGAAATCCAGAATTCATTTGTCAGCGATACGATTTTGTCTAGAGAGCGTATTCAGCAAATTGTGAAGAGCATTCACCTAGATAAATATTTTGATAAATATGATATTGAAGTAATATCGTTTCAGGCCGATGGACAACCTTTGGATACCTCCATTTCGGATGAGACATTTGACAACTATACTAAGTTTTACCAGCTGCCCCAGTACCAGACCAAGTACCCTTCCCTCTATTTTATCAATGACCTTGTCAATAACTTCAAGAAGCAGTACTTGAGTTTGATTGATATTCGCAAAGGCTCAACCTTGGTTGGGCGGGTAGTACTCAACCTAAACCCCCGCGAAGACCAGTCCAGAAATGTATATCCAGAGTTGTTGATGGATAAAAAATTTGTGCAGGCGCCCGAAACACGTCAGTACAGCTATGCCGTTTATGATACGGCCAAAAATCTTATTTACAGCTCCGGAAGCTACAATTATGACCGAAAAATGCCGCATGTTGAGTTGGATAATCCTGTACTATACACACGCGGCATCCAACTCTATGATTATAAACACATTGGTAATCGCGACAAAAACAACCGATACATGATTGTGTCGTCTAAGTCGTATCCTTATAAAAGTATTATTTCCAATTTTTCATTTTTATACCTCATATTAGTCTTATACGTCATTGGCATCATTGGCGTATATGCCCTAAAATATGGCTTACGACGGCTGAAAATTAGCTATACGACCAAAATCCAGATTTTGCTTAATGTTGCTTTTTTCACGCCATTATTACTTATTGTACTTATAACATTACAAGTTATCACCGCCAACTACAATAGCAATCAGGAAAATACCTATCTCACCAGCACCAAAAACATCGGCAACAACTTTGCCCCTTATCTGGAAGAGTACCTTAGCGGAAAAAGAAGCCGAGACGCAATGGAACAGGAACTCGGGAAAATTGCCCGAGATGCCAACGTTGACATTAATTTTTTTAATGAAGAAGGCAACCTCAGCATCACCACCGAGCCCCTGATTTATGAAATCAAACTTTTATCCAAATGGCTCAACCCTGATGCTTATATTCACCTGATTCAAGACCGGGAAAACGAAGTATTATTGGACGAATCGCTGGGAAAAAAGCAGTATCGCACCGCATACGTGATTGTCCGGGCTCGCAACACCAGCAAGCCATTGGGTATTTTGAGCATTCCATATTTTGATTCAAAACCCGAACTTGACCGACAAATCATTGAAGTAATTTCAACGATTTTGAGCGTGTTTGCCATTATGTTTTTGTTGTTTTTGGCAATTTCTTACTGGGCGTCCAACCTACTGACCATTCCGCTACGTATCCTGACGCAGAAAATCAGACGAATCAATCTGCACCAACTCAACGAGCCCGTCAATTGGAAATCAGACGATGAGATTGGCTTGTTGGTAGGTTCTTATAATCAAATGTTGAAGAAACTGGATGAGAGTAAAGAAGAGCTGGCCAAAAATGAAAAACAGTCGGCATGGCGCGAAATGGCTAAGCAAGTAGCGCACGAAATCAAGAACCCATTGACACCGATGAAGCTGACGATTCAACAGCTTCAGCGAACAATGCTGCGCGATTTGCCGCCTAATTTACCCCAAAATGAACGCATAAAACGCACATTTGAATCGTTGATTGACCAGATAGACAACATCAGTGACATTGCCACGTCGTTTTCGGATTTTGCTAAAATGCCGCTTCCCAAAAATGAGCTGTTTGAGATTTCATCCGTACTGAATAAGGCCGCTGATTTGTACGCCGACGACACCAAAATCATCCTTCATCGAGATATTCAGACCCGAAGAGTGAATGTAATCGGTGACCGGCAACTCATTGGACGCATCATTACCAACTTGATTATTAACGGAATACAGTCTGTACCAGCGGGACGACGCCCCGAAATCTTCCTTCGATTACGGACCGATGAAGGCAATGTATATATTGAAGTTCAAGACAACGGAAATGGCATTCCCGAAGCCATCCGTCCAAAAGTATTCTTGCCCAATTTCAGCACCAAGCAAGATGGTTCGGGCTTGGGGCTAGCCATTGCCAAACGGGGTGTAGAACATGCCGGGGGCACCATCTGGTTTGAAACAGAAGAAGGGACAGGAACCACATTTTTCCTATCCCTTCCCCTGAAGCACAGCAATCATTCTGCTGAAGTAAGTATCCCCTGATTTTATTTAATGCTCAAACTAAGCACTGGAATATCGGAATGATTGACGGTATCTTCTGTCATACTACCCATAAAAAAGTGGGCTAATCCACGGCGTTGGTGCGTCCCCATCACAATCAAATCCGCTTTATTCTGGTGCGCAAAGTCCAAAATAGCATCTTCTTCATTAAATACTTCGGTATCAGACACAAACAAAGTTGCATTTTTTAAGCCTGATTCTTTTACCAAAAAATCTTTTTGGGCTTCCATGACCGCCGTATTTTTAAAGTGTCCAGGGTCATTGATATAAAGCAGAAGCACCTCTCCGCTAAAAATTTTCTGCAAAGCCGCAAAAGCCTTAAAAGCTGGAAGCTGACTTTCTTTGAGAGTAGTTGGAAAAACAATTTTGCCAAACGATACTGCTGGAGAAGGCACGGCCAAAACGGGGCATTTTACCCGTCGAATCACTTTTTCAGTATTTGAACCGACGATAATTTCTTCCATTCCCGACACGCCGCGCGTTCCCATCACAACTAAATCAATGGCATGATCTTTCACAAAATCTTCAATAACGCTTACCATCGGCCCCCCAATAACGGCCGTTTTAACTTTGACCCTCGCAAACTTTCCATTCTCGGCAATGTCGGCCAGTGTTTTTTTTAAGCTCTCCGTAACCATGTCCAAATACTCATCCTCAATGGCCTTATCGTAGAGATAATACTCCGCTAGTGGCGTTGCTGTCACCATTTTTTCGTTGACATGGAGCAACATTATTTCAGCATTTGTTTTAAAGGCTATATCGGCAGCCACTTCAAGTGCATTGTGCGCAAAACCTGAAAAGTCAGTAGGAACTAATATCTTTTTCATTGCAGTACATCTGTTGATTTAAAAATGATAGTAAATGTACATTTACTACGAAGTTCAAATGCTGATAAAAATCAAGACAACTGACTGATTTACATCAACTAATCACTTTTAATCGGAAAATATGTCACCAACCTGATGTCTATCAATCAATCTCTGCTTAATTTTGGTAACCAATATCCATTTAACAAAACCATCGATGAACCTTTTCAAAATAAGTTGGGCCAATCTCAAAGATAAAAAGCTGAACAGTTTTCTAAGCGCACTCCTGATGACGCTCGGAATCGGTATTATTTCGATGTTATTGTTGTTAAACAAGCAGCTAGATGAACAGTTTCGGCGTAATATCAAAGGCATTGATATGGTCGTGGGAGCCAAAGGCAGCCCGCTGCAGCTGATTTTGTCGAGTATTTATCAAATCGACTCTCCTACGGGCAATGTGTCGCTCGAGGAAGCGCAACGGGTCATGAAAAACCCACTCGTCAAAACAGCCATTCCGTTGGCGATGGGCGACAATTATATGTCGTACCGCATTGTGGGAACAAACCCAAAATACCCCAATCATTTTGAAGCCAAAGTAAAAGAAGGCCGACTTTTTTCGACTACAATGGAAGCGACCGTGGGCGCAAAAGCCGCAAGTGTGACGGGCTTAAAAATCGGCGATACTTTTTCGGGAGCGCACGGTTTTGACAACATGGACGATGTCCACGGCAACAAAAAATACAAAGTGGTTGGTATTTTTGAAACCAATAATTCCGTCATTGACCAGCTTATTTTAACCGATATTTCGAGCGTATGGTCCATTCACGAACACGCCGATGAACCAGGTAAGGGCGCCAACGTAACTGATATGCTCACGGGCGGCGATTCTACCCAAACCGACGAGCCAAGTCAGGAAATCACTAGCTTATTGGTAAAATTTCGGAATCCGATGGGCATGGTAGCCTTGCCGCGATTTATCAACGAAAATACCAAAATGCAGGCCGCTTCGGTGGCTTTTGAAATCAATCGTTTGTTTTCATTACTAGGTATCGGCATTGATACCCTGCGCGCCATTGCGCTCATTATCATACTTATTGCGGGCGTGAGTGTTTTTATTTCTCTTTATAATTCACTGAAAGAACGTAAATACGAAATGGCCCTGATGCTTTCCATGGGTGCTACCCGCACCAAGCTCTTTGTGATGTTATTACTGGAAGGAATTATGTTGGCACTGGTAGGCTACGGCGCAGGAGTTTTGCTCAGTCGCGTGGGGCTATGGCTATTTAGTCGGGCGGCCGAGTCAGACTATCATTATTCTTTTGCCGATTTTAGTCTTCTAACCGAAGAAGTTATGCTTCTGGGCGGCGCTATATTGATTGGAATTTTAGCAGCGGCCATTCCTTCGTTGGGCATTTATCGCATCAATTTGTCGCGGACATTGGCCGAAGAATAAGGCATTGTATGTAAGACCGCTGATGGGTAAAATATCCATCAGCGGTTTATTTTTATTTCGTAGGACTTCCTAAATCCTGATGTAAACTCTTTACTTTTTGCCCAAAAAACACGGCAGATTGACGGTCAAATACCTCAGTAGAATCGGTGGTGTAAAATATTCGTTCGCCATTTTTACTACATTTAGCTTCCAGTTCGGGGTGGCGACGAAGATAATCCGTCAAACTATGCGCCACAATTTCGGCTTGATTGATGATACGAATAGACGACGGCAAAAATTGGCGTATCTTTTTGATTAATAACGGATAATGTGTACAACCTAACAAAACAGCATCAATATTGAGCGACTGCGCCAGCAAATGCTCAATGTGCTTTTTGACAAAATAATCCGCTCCGTCGCTGTCAAATTCCCCATTTTCAATCAATGGTACCCACATCGGGCAGGCTTCCTGTACTACGTGTATGTCTGGGAAAAATTTCTTTATTTCCACCAAATAAGATTCTGACAAAACCGTACCCGCCGTGGCAAAAATTCCGATGTGCTGCGTATTGGTAAATGTTCCAATCACTTCAGTGGTAGGCCGAATAACGCCCAAAACCCGCCTATCAGGGGCAATATGCGGCAAATCCAGTTGCTGAATATTGCGCAAGGCTTTGGCCGAAGCGGTATTACAGGCCAGCACCACCAGTTGGCAG
>JAIXPV010000264.1 GCA_027486105.1 Runella sp.
ATTGGTTGAAAAAATACTATTTAACTATTTTATTTTCTGAGACATAGCTCGGTATTCCTACTTTCTCGTACATTTTCGCAATGCGGTGAGCGTGCTCGTCATAAGCACCTTCAAAGAGCTCTACTGCCCTTTGGGAGCCTACTACTGCGGCAGCGCTGAGTACTTTTGGAGGCTGTCCAGCTTCGGTCAGAAGGCGGGCGGTTTCAGCTTTCAGGCAGTTGATGAGTGTTGCACCGCCAACAGTGCTGCCAGGAGCAACGGGCGTGTCGAGGTTGGGTACGTAAACCATGGCATCGCCAGCAGGGGCGCCAGTATCGAGAACCAAATCGGCAAAGTCCGTTAATTTCTTGCCATCGGCACGTTTGGAGGCACTAGCCGCCGAATGTAGAGTAGTTACCACTGCCACGACTTTGATGCCGCGCTGCTGAAAAATTTCGGCCATTTCTACGGGAACAATGTTGGTGCCCGAAGAAGAAATAACCAAGGCGGTATCAGTGTCTGAAAGGTCAAAATTGCGTAATATGCGCTCGGCAAATCTGGGTACATTCTCCAAAAACATGGCTTGCCGCTGTCCGTTAGCCCCCACAACGAGATTATGAAACGTAAGGGAAAGTTCAACAATAGGGTTGAATCCTGCAAATGAACCATAGCGTGGCCACATTTCTTCTACCATAATTCGGCTGTGTCCGCTGCCAAAAACGTGGACCATTCGCCCCGCCAAAATGGAGGCTGCAAACCATTGCGCGGCCTGCTCAATTTGCGGTTGTTGCGCTTCAATGGTATCTAAAATACCACGCGATTTATTGATAAAGTCTTGTATTACTGACATATAGATTTTTTTTATAGAGACGCATCATTTTGGGTCTCTACTTGCTGATTTACAAGGTATTTTTGATTTTTGACATGGCAAAACCTGCTGCACCGATAGCGCCTGCCATGTCGCCAAATTCGGCCTGAACGATGGGTGTTTTCTTACCGCCGGGGCGCCACTCATAAAAATCCATGAATTGTTTAAGGGGTTCAAACAGGGCATCGTCGGCAAAAGTGATGCCGCCCGCGAGTACAATCAATTCGGGCGAAAAAGCATTGACCAACGAGCTGAGGGCCACCGCTAATTTTTGGAGTGAAGAAAGCCAGACCAGCGAAGCCCAAGCGTCTCCTTTTCGGTAGGCTTCGACCAGCTCCCATGTCGATTCAAAACGCCCTTTGGAGCGTTTGGCAACGGAATAATTACCAATGGCATATTCCAAACTGCCGGGCATTCCTACAATGCTGACTTCGTCGTCGGTGGCATTGAGCGACAAGTGTCCCAAATGTCCCGCCATTTGACCAAGGCCCTGATACAATTGTCCGTTGATGAGCAAGCCGCCGCCGATTCCAGTGCCGAGAGTCAATAAAACGACATTTTTATGCCCTTTTGCCACGCCAAAGGTTGCTTCGGCCATCAATGCCGAATGGGCGTCGTTAAGGATGTAACTGGTTTCGCCCAGATAGTTGCTCCAAACAAAGTTTTCCAGCCCGTTCAGACGATTAGGCAGAAAAGCAATGCATTGGTTTTGCTCATCTGGCAAGCCAGGAGCCGACATACCAATGGCCGCTACGGGTTCCTGCAACCAATTTTTGAGGTAAAGCACCATTTCCAACACATTTACGCGCCAAGTGGTGTCGCCATTGTCGTGCGTTGCCACGTAATGTTGTTTCAAAACGGCCCCTTTTTCGTCAATGATGATTCCTTTTACGTTGGTTCCACCAAGATCAATTCCGATGATATACATAGTCAATATTGTCCCTCAGAAAGGGACCAGCCGCCGTCGACCGATAAAATTTGTCCTGTGGTAAATCTTGAATAATCGGACATGAAATACACCGCAGCCCCGTCTAAATCAGCGGGTTGTCCGTTGCGGCCGCCGTCTAGCGGTTGTTTTGTTTTAACAAAATTGAGGATGACCTCATCCTTGGAGGCGCGCTGACTCATGGGCGTTTCTACCAAAGCAGGGGCCAATACATTGATGCGAATGTTGTTTTGGGCGTAATAGGCCGCAATGGATTGAGAAAACCCAATAATGGCCGATTTAGTGGCCGCGTAAGCGTGCGTGACAAAGTATTTGGGGGAAGGTGAGTAGCCTAGCACCGAGCCCATATTAAGGATACTCCCCCCCGTATTTTGTTTTAAAAACTGACGGATAGCTGCCTGATTGGAAAGCATCAACGAGGTGAGGTTCAGCTCAAATGTTTTGTTCCAACCTTCCAACGACAGCTCGTGCAGTGGCCCATCGCCGTATTTGCGCCCGCTGCCGCCCGCTACGTGGTATAAGCCGTCGAATCCACCGTAGGTTTGAATTCCTTTTCGAATGGCATTGTCGGCCGTATGTGAGGCAGTGGCGTCACCTTGGATGGTGGTGGCTCTTGTTTTTTCCAAGATTTTTTCGGCTTCGGCGCAGCTATCAGGATTTCGTCCGACTACCACCACGTTGGCACCTTGTGCAACAAACGCTTTTGCCGCCGACAAGCCCAGCCCGGTGGTTCCTCCGATGATAATAATTGTTTTATTTTCAAGCCACTTATCCGAAACCATGTTATTTTTGTGGTTAATCCCGACTTGTTTTGACCGATTTTTAGGGCTGATTTTGGGATAAAGAATTCAACTTATTATAAAAAGTTGAAGAACGTTTTATCTAACGTATATTCTTAAAAAATTAACCAATTTCCTTTGGAATCAATCCCGCCGTTTACCCGTGAAATCGCCGATTTTCTACGTACCTTAGCGGAGATAGAAGTGCCGCCAGTTTTGATTGACATACCCTTTTCTTGCTTCTTTTTCTCCAAGCAACGCCTTATCATTCACTGTGTTCCGCTCAATAAAGGGTTAATTGCAACTTCACCAGATACCTACGTAGGTGTATCTGATGCGTGGGCAGCAATGGGCATAAAAGTGATTCATGTGTGGGAAGATGTGTGGCGGGCCAAAAAAGAAGTCGTAAAATCAAGATTGAGGTCATTATTTGGACTTTCGTATCGAATCCCAGCCCGCTTGACGGAAGTGCACCGAATCGACAAGCCAACGTTGGATGCCTTTCTAAAAATCAATCATTTGCATGTGTCGACTATGGCGAAGTATAAATATGGTCTTTTTTTGCCGCAACGTTATTTCAGGGTCTTGGAAAAATGGGTTGAAAAACCAAACTTCTCATTGCACACCCCCGAAAATTCTTCGCTTCTAGTCGCGGTGGCGTCCTTTAGTGGAGGAAAAAATATCCCTAGAAATGCACAAACATACCGTTCATTTGAGTTGATTCGTTTTGCCAATGTGCTGGACGCTACGGTCGTGGGTGGGCTGGACAAATTGTTAAAAGCGTTTATTAGAGATGTGCATCCAGACGATATCATGACCTACGCCGACCGCGATTGGTCCGACGGTCAAAGCTACCAACGACTTGGTTTTGAACGGCTCGGGACTACGCCACCTCAGGCGTTTTTGGTCAATCCTGAAACCTTTGAGCGCGAATACGCCACGCCTGAAAGTAAGCCTGAGAACGCCGTAAAAGTTTATAATTCGGGCAACATAAAGTATTTGCTTGACCTCCTAAAGAATCCAAAATGAAGCCAATCATTGTCATTCTCGGACCCACGGCCTGCGGCAAAACCCATTTGGCAACACAGTTGGCTTATGCTTTAGATGGGGAGATTATCAGTGCCGATTCGCGTCAGGTTTACAAAGGAATGGACATCGGGACGGGGAAGGATTTAAAAGAGTATGTAGTTCATAATCAGCACATAACGTATCATCTGATTGATGTGTTGGAGGCGGGTGAAATGTATAATGTTCACCGTTTTCAACAGGATTGTTATGAAGTCATTGCGAAGATTGAAGATAGAAACCGACTGCCAATTATCTGTGGCGGCACAGGGTTGTATATCGAAGCGGTATTGAAAGAACATCAGTTTACGTCGATACCCATTGATGAAAAATTGCGCGAAAAACTTCAGCAATTTTCTGACGAAGAATTGCGGGAATATTTTATAAATACCCCTTCTGAGTACGCCCATCTGGCCGATACGTCCACCCGAAAGCGCCTGATTCGGGCCATCGAAATTGCGGTTTTTCTCACCCATCATCCTTTCCCTAGTTCATCAAATACGAAGGGAGGGCTTCCTGATTATCATATATTTGGACTTTCGCTACCCGTAGAGGAGCGACGCGCTCGCATTACACGCCGCCTACATGAACGATTGCAAAATGGAATGATTGATGAAGTTCAGGGGCTGTTAAAACGGGGTATTTCGGCCGAACAATTGATTTATTACGGATTGGAATATAAATTTATTACCCAATATCTTCTCGGTTTGTTAGATTATGGTACGATGGTTGAGCGTTTAAATGTAGCGATTCACCAATTTGCCAAACGTCAAATGACTTTTTTTAGAAAAATGGAACGGGATGGCTTGGTCATTCATTGGTTGGATGCACATTTGCCCACGGAAGCATTAATAGAGCAGATGAAATCAATGGTAATATTATAAAAATCAATAAAAAACAGCAACGTGAAAAAAACTAAAACACTTTTTCAATCACTCATCGTCGTCGTCGTGACGATTTCGCTTGGTCTTCATAGTTGTCGGGAAACCGAACCTGAACCACTAACGGCAACTTTACCGGATTTGTTTGCCCAAAAACTGGAAGATACGCTTCAAAATAGGGGAGTGGGCTACGCTTTTACTATTTATGAGGGAACCGAACTGAAGGCACAAGGAAGTGGAGGGTTTCAATCCCGGATGGCAGACCCCGAAGGACAAAAAAACTTTACGCCCGATACAAAGCTGCACATTGCCAGCATGACCAAGACGATTACGGCAATGGCATTTTTGAAGGTAGCTGCTCAAAAAGGGCTGAAAACCAGCGATTTAATTATGCCTTATTTGCCCACATCTTGGAAGCTAGGAGCTGGTGTTGATAAAATTACTTTTGGCGACTTACTAACCCATAAAAGCGGAATTAGAGGGCTGGGGGGCTCGTGCCTAAACGGTGCCTACGGCGAAAATATATACACGGGTCTAAAAAGTTTGATGGCATTGGGGGTAACCTCCCGGGGAAATTACTGCTATCAAAATGCTAATTTTGGGCTTTTCAGGATATTAATTCCCCGCATTTTGGGCTATGCTTTTACGGGCAATGACGCCACCGACGACGCCCAAACTCAACAGCGCTATTTGGCTTTTTTACAGCGGGAAATTTTTGAAAAAGCAGGAGTTCAAAATGCCATCGCGGCTTTTCCCGTCAACAATCCCACATACACCTACAACTTCCCGCTTACTACCGACCAAAAAGGCTGGAATCCTGGGGGGTTCGGGCCAGTACTCGGTGGTTATGGTATGTACCTGACTGCGACCGAAGCGGGCAAAATCTACGCATCGGCATTATCGTCGGGTACCAATGAAGTGCTTACGACCGCTTTGGCTGATTCCTTGATAGTGAAGAACTTAGGATGTTATAAAGCCACCTCAAATCTTGGTACCATGGTCTACCATGATGGCTGGTGGTACGAAGTGCTCACTCCTGCGGGACGTGGGCTTCGTACGATATGGGTTAAATTTCCCAATAACCTCACCTGCGTGTTGTTTGTGAATGCCCTTCAATATAAAAATAGTTCGTTGCTTTTTCCGTTTAACGACGGCAATATTGTGGGGTTTGTTTATAATGCCTACGCCAAAGCCTTGCAGGCGCGCGGAGCACGGATGAGTGCAGAATCCTTATCGCTTTCCATAGAGCATCCCGAACCCCATTAGGCTGTTTAGGAAGGTTGTCGATTTTAAAGTTTGGGAACTTTTGCCAGGGGCAAAATGGTTTCTTCACTAAATACAAT
>JAIXPV010000362.1 GCA_027486105.1 Runella sp.
GGATAAACTTTTGTGATGGTGAACAATGATATAAAACGCTAACAAAGCTTCCCAAAATTGATTATTTTTTTGGTACTTTTCAAAGACAGTAACTGCACCAAATTTAGCGTGTTGCTTTAAAATTTTATCAAATGCCCCCGTTTCTAACAAGTAATTTTGGAAGTGGGGTGTGTATTTTCCCAAATCGTGAAACCTCGTAATTTCATCCAATAGTTCTCTAAGGTTCCTGACTGAAAAATTCACCTCACTTGACAGAAGGCGAGCTTTTTGAGCCACACCGTCCGTATGCACTTGGAGAAATTTAGAGCCTATTTTTTTACCGTCACTATTGGTTTTTGTATGTGAGAAAAATGGATTCAGTCTAAAAAAACGATGTTTTGGATTTCATTTTCACTTAGCAGTGAATAAAACGGTACAGAAAGTTTTACTGTAAAAGGCAGGTTCCGGGTACTATACACCGCCCTGACCATTTTTTTTACTTCTCGGTTTTGATTGCCGACAAAATCGGCAGGCAGTAATTCTTCTTCAAGAAAATTCATTGCACCGTTTACATCTTTCTCAAAATCTAACCCTAAAACCATATTAGACGGAACTGCCGCATGAATAGGAATCCAATCGCTACTTGTCTTTGAGCTTTGATTTTCAAATACCTGCACTTTTAAAATTGAGGCAGTAAAATTAGCCGCCCCAAGCGTGAGATTGAATTTTTGGGTTCTATTCAGGAGGCTGTTTTTAAGTTCTTCAAATACCGCTTTCCCTTCTTCTGTACAACCAACGAAAATCCTATAAACAACCCAATCCGTAGGGAGGGCATGACCTGTCACTATCTCAAAAGGTGTTTGAATGCGCCCCCCCTTTCTGGTAAAGTCGTCACTGCTTTTAATGCTCAATAAGTTGAGGCGATGGAATGTCTTTTTTAGTGGAGACAGGATTCTCACTCCCAGCTTTATTTTTTCCGAAGCCAATTCTTCATAATAGCTATCTCGTTCTCTACCCAAAATTGCGGCCAACATCCCCATCATGGTTGTGCGGGGGGGAATTGTGTAACTGAGGGCAGTATTGTTTGCGTAGTACTTTCGGAAATGGGCAAATTTTCCACCGATGTCAAGGCTGATAATTTCCATGTCGGTGTGATGTTAAAGAGTGATAGTGACACCCATAGCAGTTTTTAAATAAACTTCCTTGATTGGCTTACCTTCGCCCTTATTAGTGTTGATTATTGTTTCTAACGCTGAGAAATCAAGTGAATAATCATTGGCAGAACGAATCTCTTTCTCGTCATCTTTCTTACTATTGAAAGTTATGAATTGTCGCAAATCACCAAAATGTCCATTATTGAAACCGTCATTGTAAACGATTTCGAGGTATAAGCGTGGATATTGGTTGAGTTTTGAGCGAGTAGGAAGAGCTGGAATACTTTCCCAAATCGCTTTGCGGAATGCCGTGCGGTCGTCTTCTGTTAGCCCCGTGGATTGCGCCGCAAATTTGTTGATTGTACCATTGAATGCTAAAAGACTGTAATGTACTCGATAATCTTTGCCAAAGGTGCTTGAATCGTCGTTCATAATAGTTACGATAGAATTCGCTTCTATGATTTGAACTTTGTGCAATGAATATCCCCAGTTGAGTTGTACGGGCCCAATGTAAGATTTATTGAAACCGCCGATTGCAAATGCACTACCAAAAAACCTAATATCAATGAATTTCTGCTTAACGAAATACTTCAACAACGAATAATTGATTTCTGGATGAGGGGGTTCGTGCTTATTGCTTTTTTTAGGACCTTTCAAGTATGCAAGTAATTTAGAAGGCTCTGCATTCTCGGTTTTGGCTTTTGAAAAATCGGCTACCATTTTTTGATTACCCTCAAAAAGAATATTAGGGTCTATATTTTCAGCAAACAACCTTAAAATTACAGCTTCGAGTTTGGAATCAGCACTTACTTTATTTTCGCCCTCCATATCTACAAAAACATCTGTACCAGATGCTTTTAGGTAATCTCTCATATAACGTTTTACACGCACATCTGTGACCAAATTGGTATCTGTGTCGTAGTCCATGCGAGGTTTGTTTTCTTGGTCGGGGTCGCCATTAGGGTTACACTGAATGGCTTCGTATAAGAACAAAAAATCGGAGTTGTTGGTGATGATAGACATGGTTGTAAGTTTTTTCGGTGGAATTAATTGTTATCTGTTTTCTTGTCAGTAGGTACTCTAAATGAATAGCCCGAAAAAAGGAAAAATAGAGCTTCGTCAGGAGCCATTTTCCAGTTTGTAGGTTGAAAGCGCTCGTCAAAATTGCTGAGTGGCGGCTCAACAAATTTTAGTGTATCGTATTTCACATACTGTTTTACTTTTTCACGTAAATCTGCGTAGAGTTTGAGAATAGACTTTATGTCCATTCCGTTGTAATTTACCTTTTCGAGGATGGGTTTATTGGCGTGTTTGGCTTTCACCTGAGCAGAGGCGATCCCACTCAAAGCTCTGCCTAAATAAAACATCGCTTTTTGGGGTTCGGTGTAGCCCATTGTTTCAAAGAAAGCCTCGGTTTTTTGTTGGTAAGAGGTGGGCTCTTGCTCTTCGGTACTGATGGAGTTGATGTTGGCTTCTTCCATATTTTTAAGTAAATTTAATCGTTTTAGAACTTGAAAAATGGCTAAATACTGGTAAGTGGCGTTGCGGATGGCGTAATCGAAGTGAACAGTTTTGTCGTTGATGGTTTCAGGTTCATAAATATTGTTGTAGCTTTTGTAACGATGGTATCGGTGGCACAAAAGCAACTCGACGTAATGTTCAAACAGCTTTTGAGCATCTACCTTTCGTTGTTCCAATATTGCTTTGAACAGCACCAAGGCTTCATTCTTTTTTTCTTTGTCTTTACGAAGTGGAGTAATCAAGTATAGCGTTTGAAAATTGAGCGATAGGGGTAGTGAATCTTTACCACGACTCATTACGTTTTGCCATTCTATACCCTCCACTTGATTGAATTCTCGGTTGACTTTCTGGAAAGTTTTCAGTAGCCTGTCAAAGTGCGTTTTACTAACATCTTTGATGTAGTTGATGGTTTTGAAAGAATTACCATCAGTATAGAATCCAATAAAATCAATCCAATAAATAATAGAATCACTGTCCTCTATTTGGTCAATAAATTCTTTTACTTGCTTTTCAAGAAACAAAAGCTCGGAACGTTTATAAATTTTTGTGAGGAGTTCTTGGAAGTTTACATTACTTTGGCTGAATACTTGTGGTAAAACAAAATGACCTACATCCGCAATTTTTAACACATGGTTTTTGAGGACATACTGTCCACCAGCCTCCAATAATTTTTGGATATTATTGCTGACTTGATAGTTGCTTTTAAAACTTTGGGCGTTAAAACCTCCTGCATAATTTCGGTATGTAGTAACAAACATCTTGTTAATACTATAACTTTGGGAAGATATTTCTTTAAATTGCGATACATCGTCCACAAGTTCATTAGTAGCATAGCACAACCCTAAATCACTTTTTTGTTTTTCTTTCGCACTTAACCAAAACTGCTCGAAGCCATCAAGTTCACTTAGATGTACAGGATTAGAAAGCCCTAAGTAGTTTGCTTTGACTTTCGAGGTAAGTAAGACTACTTTATCTGTATTTGCTAACTTCATAAATTTAAGTAAAGCCACAGTACTGTACGTCCCTTTTTGGCTATCAAAAAAAGAATTTTCAAATTTTGACTTTAGTGCCTTAATACCGATTAGGCATTTATAGAAAATACTTTCTGTAAGGAATTCGTATTTAGAATTCCCGTCTATGTAATCGACAAAATCCCCTTTCTCTGCATCTCTAAGTGGTTTTCCAAAAAATGTTTCTGCAAACTGGCTCAAATTATCATTTGGATTAACACATATATTCTTCTTTTTTGCTCTTCTTTGAGCAATTATTACATTTTTATATCTGAAAGGATGCTCTTCCGACTACTCTTCCACAGAATCCTCATCAAGAACGATTTGCATTTCGTCAAGGTCAAACAGCATAGTAGCTGTCAAAAGACGTAAGCCCTTTTCTCGTTCTTTTGAAACATCGGGTACATCAATGATGTCGTCCCATTCACCGCGTCCGTGGCTTACTTGTTTACCTATTTGTATGAGTGTTTGTAGCATAAATTTGACTTGTTTCAATTCTCCCCCAAAGTAAGAAACAGCTAGTGACAATCACTGTCGCAGTGCTTAAAATTTCCCAAAAATTATCAAACGGTAAACTCTCACCACTTCACGCCCGCAATCCTTTTATTCAGGTAATCTTTGAGGCTTTGGGGGCTTTCTACTTCTATTTCGGAGGGTAGGCCCAGTATAAACCGCCCAATACCAATTTCGCTGCATACCTCACCCAGAAAGCAGTAGGGATATTGTGCGTGTTTTCGGGGTTGAGTAAAAGGGCGCAAAGTAGGAAACTCCTCAATCAGCAGGCGATAAGCACGGCGGCTGAGGTTGAGTTGAACGGTGAGGGCTTCGCCCGAAAAACCGAAGGCATCGGTGGTGGTTCCGTCGGCAGGTTGGGCTACGGTGATGGGGGTATTAAGCACTTCTACTTGCTCAATGCGTTGGATTTTGAACGTTCTAATGCTTTGGCTACTGAGTTCAAAAGTCTCAATTTGGGCGTAGTTATCCGAAAAACTGAGGGGTTCTACCAAGCGGTCCAATACTTTGTCGGAGTTGGTGGAATGATACTGAATGAGCCGTACTTGCTTGCGTTGGGCGATGGCCTCAGCCAACTTATGCACCAATCGGGCACGGTGGATGTCGAGCAGGTCTTCTACGAGCGGGGTGAGTTCGGAGGTAAGATAGACTTTCTTTTTGATGCTTTCGAGCAGAGGATGGCTTTCGGGCAGCGCCGCGAGGAGTTGGCGCACCAATTGTGATTCTTCGGCAGTAAAGTGGTTGGGCTGGCGAGGGTCGGCTTCGGGAATGAAGTACCGATTATCGAAATCTCGATCAACGTCGTAGCCCAAGGTGTCGAGCAGTTGGAGGTATCGGTATACGCTGCGTTTGTCCACCCCCAGCCAATCGGCCAATTGTATCACGCCTTTGTGGGGAGGTTTAGCCAAGTAGCGAATCAGGCGAAAGATCCGCAAAACGGTTTTTTGGGGTGGTTCGGAGGTAATTTTTTCGGCCATTGGTCACGGGGGTAATGTACACAATGTTAGGCGAAAATTGAGAATAAAAAAAGCTAACGGTGTTATTGCAACGTGGCCTTTCACTGAAAAGTAATTAAGCAAATTTAATCACGCAGAATCGCAGTGGAACAAAGAGCACAAAGGGCTTATTATCTGAAACTTACAGCTTTGTCGACTCTGCCTGAAGTATAAGTTAATTTTGTACATTTACTGAGTCTAGAACAAAGCCCTCTGA
>JAIXPV010000290.1 GCA_027486105.1 Runella sp.
AAACGCAAAAAAAGTACCCTGCAAATCTACGCAGGTATCCACGATGGTTATACTGGATCGGTACCCATTTCTCACTCCATCAATTTTTACAACAAACTCCTCTCTGACGCTCACGAAAAAGACAAAGCTCGCTATGTGTCGGAAGAAGATGCCGCTACGATGCTTAAAACGCAGACATTCCCAACGCAAAACTCGCCAAAAACGATAGAGAATCGAGCTATTTTGTACCAAAAATCTTCCAATAAAATTACGCTCACGATATTTGAAGGAACGCATGAAATTTTAAAAAATGCAGCTTTGGATGCGATTGAGGCTCCTTAGCGTAAATAGTCCAACCCTGGTTTGCTAATAAAGAGATAAGACTCAGCCTACTGCCTATATTTTCGGCGGAGGGCTGAGTTTGTTATAATAATAGTAGGCCTAAATATCATGCCTTAAATTGTAAGAAGAGATGTGGATGTCAAAAGCCAGTATCGCTGAGATAAGTTAGTCCCAAATTGTTCGGGAAGAATACCTATAAAAACACGTATTTCTACGTAGTGACAGGTTTTTATTTTTTGAGTCTTAATAGTTAGGTTAGAGCGATATAATAATTAAGTATGTCAAGTAAGGCTAAATATTAGGTAGTAGCCTATTTTTTGAGCCTAGCTGCGCATTAACCTGCGTAAAATAAGAGATCTGCAACAAAGCAGTATGAACTACTAAAACCCTAGCCTTTTTTTTCTTTGTATGTAAGAAATTGAATGTTTGTTTTAGTCTATTAATGTATTCTTTTTAGTATACTTTTCAAGGGGAATTTCGCTGTTTTGCGGTGTGTAATGCAGTTTTTAAATGATAGTGTGTTCAATATGGTACTTTTTAAGGGCTGTTTTTGGGATTTATTGACCTAGTTTTTGTAATAAATTATACAAATTGATTTTTTGTCTGTAATGTATATTTATTCTATTTTGATTTACAGATTTAATTGATAGGAATATAAATATGTTTATTATCTACTTGGTATATTTATTTAAATCGCCATCAATGCCTGAAGAGAAAAATAAAATCTACATACCGTTGGATAAGTTTTTTTGTTTGTTTTTATTAAAATGTTGATTTTTAGCCTTTCAGTTCTAAATAGTGATGGTTAATCGACATACTGTTTTTGCAAATTTATCTAATTGTTAGTGAGTTGCTAGGTTGTTTCTTACGAGATATACGGTAATTGTTGACGTAGTAAATTTGTGTATTTTGGTATACTATTTTGCAGACGGCATGGCCGTACCCTACTTAATGAGAAAAAACATACTTTTACCTTTTAGGTTAATATTCGATATGGTTTCGGATATTTTAGCCACCTTTTGGCCAAAAAAAATGAGTTGTGCCAAACCGCAAGGTATTTCCTCGCCTGTGGTCTGCCACCTCGTGGCTTCTCCATTCTCTCTCGTAAGGGTAATCATTGATAAGTCGTCCTGTTTTTTGTAATCACCAACCAGTGTATAACTATGCCGTGGTTCGTACTTTATACTAAGTCAAGAAGTGAGAAGTTGGTAGCCAATGCCCTACAAAAAAAAGGCATTGAAGTGTACTGTCCGCTCATGAAGAGACAGAAGCAATGGTCTGATCGGGTAAAGATCGTGGAGGAGCCGTTGTTTAAATCTTACTGCTTTGTGAATCTGAGAGAAGAAGAAAGGAGCTTGGTTTTTGGAGTTTCGGGCGTGGTGAGGTATTTGTTTTGGTTGAAAAAACCCGCCATTGTCAAACAAGCCGAGATTGATATAATCAAAGATATGCTGAATGATTTTGACCACGGTAGTATTGAGGTAGTAAATCTAGGCGTGGCAGACCGAATCAGGATAAATTCTGGGGCGTTCATTGATCATGAAGCAGAAGTGGTTTCTACCCAAGGTCGAAAAATCATTGCTAAAATAGACTCACTGGGTATCTGCATCGCCATCGACAAGAGTAAGAATAAAATAAAGAAAATTCAGGCAATTGCTTAGCTACGTTTCCTCTAACGGGAAAGTTGATAAAAGTAATAGTGACATATATTGTATATACACAAATGCTATCCCTAATGGTGCGCGTGTATCACATTCTATAAAACCTAGATCCTACACAAGAAATGGGATTGAAAGGGCGAAGCCGTAAAAATCTTTAATGTAAAATCAGCATAATGTTGCTTCTATATATTTGATAATCTTCCTGATATGTAGAAAAATATCCTTAAAAATACATTTAATATGCGTTTTATTCAGACCAAACCTCTCCTTTTGCTTTTGTGCCTCGCCGTGATTTTTCAACTGTCGTCTTGTACAACGGTTCAGAAAATTACTCCGCCCAATTTGGAATATTTTCAGACAGAAAATGCCTCCTTCCCAGCTTATTTGGAGACGAATCTGCCGCAAGTCGCCAAGATCCAAAAAGATGATATTTTAGCCGTCATTGTTAGTAGCCTCAATAAAGAGTCGAATGAAATTCTCAATTTTACCAATATCAATACCCTACCAGTATCGGTATTCTCAGGAAATGTGGGAGGCGGTTCTCAGCCTTTGGGCTATCCTGTAGATTCATCAGGGGCAGTAGTGATACCTTTGATTGGTAAAATAATGCTCGGAGGTTTGACGCTGCAAAAAGCGGAAGACAAAATTCGGCAAGAGCTAGAAAAAAGCATCAAAGACCCAGTGGTTAATGTGCGTTTTATGAACCATAAATTCTCTATTTTAGGAGAGGTAGGTGCGGTAGGTACGTACAATTTATTGGATGAACGAACAACTATTTTGGAAGCTATTGCTTTGGCAGGCGACTTGACCATTTATGGCAAGCGCGATAGTGTGACGGTGATTCGCTACGTGAATGGCAAACGCGAAATCGGTAAAGTGAATCTTCGTAACCGAACCGTGTTTACATCGCCTTATTTCTACGTTCAAAATGGGGATTTGATTTATGTCGAACCCACCAAAGACAAGTTTTTGCCGTTGCCTCCGCAGCCCCAAGCGCCGCCGCCAAGCGTGTTTCTTCAACGAGCGCCCATTTACCTGAGTTTGGTCTCTACTGTAGTTATTTTGTTCAGTCTTTTTTCCCGTTGAACCAACACAGACCTCACCTTTATTATTATAAGAACCTAATATTCTGAAACGATTTTTCCTTTTTAAAAGCCGCCTATTATGAACAATGACAATACTTATAACGCAGAGCAGGATGAAGACCTAGACATTCTTGGGGTCATATTCAAATACTTACGCTATTGGTACTGGTTTGTACTTACTGGGGCCATTGGATTGGGATGGGCTTATCAATACCTCCGACAATATACGCCAGTGTATGAGGTAAAAGCGTCGTTGTTGATCAAAGACGATCGCTCAAAACGCTTCAGTAAAGATATTAAAGACGATTTTTCGCTCAATGACCCCAAAGTAATTGATAACGAAATCGAAGTGTTGAAATCAAGACCTTTGATAGGCAAGGTAATTGATGCCCTCAACCTAACGGTTTCGTACTGGAAAGAAGGCTCGGCCCGTGATGAGGAGCTACATACCAAGAGCCCCATTAAAGTAAATACAAAAGATTTAACAGACTATGCCTACGGCAACCCGTTATACATTAAGCCGTTTGATGATAATAAGTATCAGATAGTGACTGCAGACCAAAATATTTTGGGGACGTTTGATTACAGTCAGTTGGTAAAAACCCAACACGGCACATTTAGGGTATTTAAGAGGGATAGCGTTAGTATCGCCGACAGTACGCCAATCAAAGTGCTTTTTCAATCCAGAGACGGTCTCATTGGGGGCCTAGCGGGAAGTCTTCAGATAGCCCCGCTAAAAGAATATTATTCAACTATTATTTCTATTGGATTGCAAACAACGGTACCCGATAAAGG
>JAIXPV010000179.1 GCA_027486105.1 Runella sp.
ACGTTTGAGCAGGTTTTTTTCTTCTAAAGTTGGTTTGTTCTTGATCAAAAGCAATCGCCCCAGGCCATGAGTTACCAGCCGTGGCGCCGATGTAGCTCATTGTAGCATCTTCACTTGGAGTTTTAATATAAATACCCGAAGAATAGATAGCTTCAATCCCAGCTTTGGCTTCAGCGGGCATCTTGTCAGAAACCCTCATGTAATAACGCAACAAAAGTGTGTTGGCAAATTTCTGCCATGCCGTAGGATTACCCGCATAAAAGATATCGTATCCTGCGGTATAGCCCGTGGCGTCTTTGGTCGCAAAAAGTGCCGAAGCGGCTTTGAGGTCAGCGATGATTCCCTTGTAAATCACCTCTTGACTATCAAAAGAGGGTTTCAAAAACTCATTTGATTCGTCACCTTTTACGGCAGCAGTATAAGGGGCATCTCCCCATAAATCGGTGATAACTCCAAAAATAAATGAACGCATGGTGAGAGCCACTCCTTGGTGAAATTTGTAGTTGAGGGCAACGGAGCGTTTGTACATAAATTCGTTGTTACGAAGCATATTATACCAACCGCTCCAGTCTTGCGGACCCCAATCGTAGTGGTTGATTCCCCCAAACCAACCATCGTGTTGGATGTGTTGGGCTACCCCCGCTATGTCTCCGTAGCCAAGTTCTAAGTAGCTTCGGGCGGCATTGTTCATTACCTCGGGCATGACTAAGTTGGGATTGGCCGAGGCGGGGTCTATCCCATTGGGGTTCTGGTTGATTTCCGATAGGCGGTCTTCACAAGAAGACGCGACCACTATCGCAAGAACCAAGGCTGATTTTGATATGAGTTTTAACATGTTCATCGAAATGATTTTAATGTTATTATATTACAAACTAAAATTTAACTTAAATCCAACGGGCATAGTCCAAGGCATTACATTTTGGAGCTCAATACCTTGGCGGAAGCGCCCACCCTCTGCTTGGAAGGCTCTTTCGGGGTCAATACCAATTTTGGAAGCAGTCCAGAGCATCAAATTTCGCGTAAATACCGAAACACTGGCATTGCGGAATCCGCCAATATTAGGAATATTATAACTAAGAGAGAGTTCTCTCAATTTTAAGAAAGAGGCATCAAACGTAATTTGCTTATTATAACTCCAGGCAAAGGTATTTGAGATAGGAAAGATGTTAGTGCCTGGCCCTCCCAAGTGTTCAGTATAGGTACCATCCGCTTGTAGAATAACTCCAGGAACAAAGGCACCGTCACCGTCAGGGCCCATACCACCTGTTGCTTTTGTGTAACCACCTACCCGTGGGAAATTACCATTTTGGGGGATGATGTATTTTTCAGGATCAGATTTCAACAAAGCAATCAACTCTGCCTCCGAGTACAGTCCACCCGCAATGAGATTGTCAATTTGGCGTTGCGATTTCCAGTCAGATTCCCCGTAGCGGTAAGTATAAGATTGGAAGTTGCCACCGATACGGGCATCAAAGCTGGCTGCCAACGAGAAGCGTTTATAAGAAAGCGTGGCTTGCATACCCATGATAACGCGAGGGTTAAAATTGCCTACTTTTTCACGAGCGTTGCGGTCATTGACGGCTATCCAGCTACCATTTCTGGTCAGAATTGGCCAACGATAGTAAGGAGAGTTAGGGTCTTGAACAGTAGCGTAGCCACGGCTATAGATACTCCCGATTTCTTCACCTACGAACGTAAACGCGCCACCGTTGTTATCATCCCACAATTGATAAAAATCCATTCCTTCGGTTAGCTCTTTAATAGTCGTGCGGTTACGGGTAAGGTTCATGTTGATGTCCAAGTTCCACCCATTTCTATCACGAATTGGACTGCCACCTAAGTTGATTTCCCAGCCTTTGCTTGCCAATAACCCTGCGTTGATAAGTTTACTGCCAAAACCAGAAGATGAAGGAGTCGTGATACCCAAAATCTGGTTTTTGTTTTCTACGTAGTAGTAAGTACCTTCAAAACGGAGGCGATTTTCGAAGAAACCTAAGTCAACTCCAAACTCGGTAGAAGTCGCAATTTCTGGTTTCAATTGCGCATTCAACAACGTACCTGGTACACCTGTGGTAATCAAGCTACCCCAAGTTCCTGTACCGAGGGTAGGAACTAACTGATAAGGATTGGCATCGTTACCTACTTGTGCCCAACCTGCTCTGAATTTAAGTAATGACACCGACTTCGGTAAGTTGAAGGTATAATTAGCCAACCAACTCAACGATGCAGATGGATAGAAGTAAGAGCGGTTTTCGGCAGGTAAGGTACTCGACCAGTCATTACGAGCAGTCAAATCCAAATAAAGCATGTTTTTATAACCTAAGGAAGCCATTCCGTAAAGGCTATATATTTCTTTTTTACTGCTAGCATTGCTTACTTGAAGTGAAGCCAATGGGACGTTTGATATTCTGTACAGCCCTGGCACGGTCAAAATACTACCGCCCATGTAGTCTTCTTTATAGTCTTGGGTCATGTAGTTACCTCCTCCAGAAACACTTACATCAATAGATTTAATATTCTTTTTGTAAGTCAACAAGAAGTCAGTGTTGGTTTCTTTACGACCAATTCCCTGCAAATAATAACCGCCATTTCTTACGCGGCTATAACTCCACGGAATTTTGGTTTCACGGTCTTCCACAAACATATCGTGTGATACGCGAGCGAAGGCACTTAATTCTGGAGTAATTTGATAATCCAGCTTCATATTTCCATAGGCACGGTCACGGTTGAAACCATTATTGATACCATACGCCAAGAAATAGGGATTATCGCCATTTGAGGGCGATAATTGTCTGATTTCCTCTTGGCCTGGTACCCAGTAATTTTTCAACTCGCGCACATCAACGTGTGACCATTGGTACACGGCTTCCAGTGGGTTAGCACCACGGTTGGCAGTAGAGGGGCGGTTGTCTGACTGAGAGCGTACAAAGTTTAGATTCGTAGTTAACTTAAGTTTTGGGGCAATATCGTAAGTGCCTGCAGCTGATAAAGAATGACGGGCTAGGTCTGAATTAGGAATCGGCCCTGTGTTCTTCATATAATTGTATGATACCCGATAAGTTGATTTGTCGTTAGAACCCGAAATGGCAATGTTGTTGGTGGTAGTAATACCCGTTTGCAAGAAATTCTTCATGTTGTCTTTGTAAGACTTCAATTCAGTCGGAATTTTATTGCCATTGGCGTCCAATGGACTGTTCCATTGAACTGCTAAAATCCCTTTGTCCAATTCTGGACCTGCCCAGTAAGCCGATGCTTCGTCAAGACGTGCATTTCTGTTACCGTTGGCGTATTTGTAGGGGAAGTCTAAGAAGCGGTAAGGTGTTTCGAA
The DNA here is from genome assembly GCA_027486105.1 of Runella sp. Taxonomy (GTDB): domain Bacteria; phylum Bacteroidota; class Bacteroidia; order Cytophagales; family Spirosomataceae; genus Runella. Next base: position 3,329 of record JAIXPV010000179.1, read on the forward strand.
ATCGTTGCTGGTTGAGAACGACACTCCGAGTCCTTTGCCTTTTTTACCCGATTTGGTCGTAATCAAAATTACCCCGTTACCAGCGCGCGAACCATAAAGTGCGGCAGCACTGGGACCTTTCAATACTGAGATACTCTCAACATCGTCGGGGTTGATGTCCGAAATCGCGTTACCGTAGTCCACGTTGTTGCGGTCACCCATTGTGCGTAAGTTGTTGAGGCTATTTGCTACTGGTACACCGTCAATCACAAAAAGTGGTTGATTATCATTACTCAATGAAGTGGCCCCCCGAATAATCACACTGACCGAAGACCCTGGCCCGCTGGTTTGGTTGATTTGTACCCCCGCTACACGTCCGGAAAGTGCGTTTAGCACGTTTTCCTGAGGTACATTGACGATGTCTTTTCCCGACACCTCGCCTACAGAATAACCCAATGCGCGTTTTTCACGCTTGATACCCAAAGCCGTTACCACTACTTCGTTGAGGTTTTCGGTACCGGGCGTCAAAGTGACATCCACTACGTTGCGGTTGCCTACTGCTACCTCAGAAGCATCATAACCCACAAACGAAAACACGAGCACGGGATTGGCCCCGTTTACTTCGATGGAGTAATTTCCAGTTGCATTACTGCTGGTTCCTTTTTGCGAACCTTTCAGAACGATGTTGACGCCGGGCATTCCGGTACCGTCTTCGCTGGTGGTGACTTTTCCAGTGATAGTCCGGACCTGCGCCCAAGACGTCACAAAACAAGTCCCCACAACCATTGTCATAATCAGCAAACGCCTTAGCGTTTGTTTAAGAATAAAGTTACAGTTCATCTTTTGTCAATTGTTTAAGGAATTAAATGGTACTCATAAATACAGGTTGTCCTATGCGATGTACTATTCGTAAGAAGATTATTTTTTTATTAAGTACGGGTAAATAAGTAAGCAGGCGCTTCCAACTCAGAAGTATAAACATGAAACATAGGCATCGGGAACCATCTTGTAAGCGCTGGACTTATCAACAGAAAAAAGCAGTGTAAACAGGGGGTGTAAATCTTCGAAAATAGGGCAATATTGGAATGAATTCACGGGCTTTATACCCGTGTAAAATTTATTGAATGGGTCAATTAAAGCACAGCCGCCATATCTACCCTTTCGCGCAGAAACTGTTTGGCTTTCACCAATTGATTTTTGACGGTATTTTTTGAAATTCGCATCAACTCCGCAATCTCCTGATAGGATTTGCCTTCCTCAACGTTTAGCTTCAGAATGATTTTTCGCTTTTCCGACAGCGAATCAATGGCCGAACGCAGACGTACAATCTTTGCCTCTTCGGTTTCAATCTCATCGATGTGTCTATCCTCCATCCGTTCCATGTACTGCTGACGAATATAATGGCTTTTTTCCATCTTTTTAAAATGGTCAAAAGCCAAATTACGCAAACACGTAAACAGATAGGAGTTGAAGTTGAGCTCTGGATTTATTTGGGTTCTTTTTTCCCAAATCTTTATAAAGACCTCGTGCAGCATGTTTTCAGCTTCCTCTTCATCTTTGACGAGCGAAACGCAAAACTTAATTGCAGGAGTTTTGTAGTGGTTGTACAACTCCGCAAAGGCAGTCTGATCACCTTGGATTACTTTACGCAGGGTATATTCGCTGATACAGGCCATGGTGTAGTTTTTTGGGAAAGGTTAAAACTGGGGATAAATTGTAAAAGGACTACTTATTCTTAGAATTGTGAAAGTAAAATTACACCCTTATTTTGGGGAAACCGTCTCAAATTGCGTAAATATATCCTCAAATTGCGCAAAATATCAAAGAAGTAATATCTCCTTAATAAAAGCCTATAAACCATTGTAAAACTATCATTTAGCCATAACAATTGGCCCATAACCGAGGTCTATCGCATTGCCTCATCCTTCTCCAAAAACAAAAATCCCTCTATTCGCTAAAATTGACGCCTTCTCAATAGCCTGCACCCAGTCGAACGAAGTAATATCTGTGCATAACACTCAGCCAAAAATGAAATCGTTCCTCAAAAAAAGTACCCTAATCTTCCTGTTTTTGCCGTCTATAAGCAACGTCAGCGGTCAACTCAACCCGCTTTCTTCTTATCAAGACACGGCATTTTGGCAGGAATTTCACGAAGCGTACCCCGTACATCCGTCGGCTTCCGCACCCAATGAGGTACGC
>JAIXPV010000429.1 GCA_027486105.1 Runella sp.
TTCTTTACCGTAAAGGTGTAATTTCTTCAGACTCAGCACTCAATACTTTATACTAAAATTTTACCGTCGCCGATTGTTCTTATTACTTCTAAACTTATCGCGGTCACGGTCGCGATCTCGGTTACGATTATTATTAGGATTATTGTTGTTATTACGGTTATTGCCCGTGTTACCACTTCGTTCGCGGTTGGGATTATTGCTGTTGAAACTACCCCGATTGTTTTGGAGATTTCGTTGGTAACGCTCCACGTTGGTCCCTTTGTCGCGCGGGGCAGATTCTACCAATCCGTTTTGCCGCAGATACGCCAACTCTTCTTTCAAGCGCCCCCCCGAAACCTCATCCAACTGCGTAAATACAATATTATCGTCGGGGTTGTCTTTGTTCCAAGTGTTATAAAACGTTCGCATTTGACGAATCAAATACGAAATAAAAGCTAGTTTTTCTTCTTTATCCTGACAATCGATGGCTTTTTGTACGAGCAAAAGCAAATTTTTCCCGTATTGTTTATACCGAATATTCGACTGGTTGTAGGGTACACGTAGGGGTTTTTTACCCACCGCTTCCGGTGAAGGCGGGGCAAAAGGGCTATCTACATCTAACTTAAAATTGGTCATGATGTACAAATCATCCCACAATTTTTGGGAATAATCCTGACCATCACGCATATTAGGGTGAATTTGCCGCATTAATTCGACCAAGATGTGGGCATACAGATTACGCTTTTCGCGGTCTTGCAGGTCGACGAGATAGTCAGCTAATTTTTGGACGTTGCTTCCGTATTCTTTCAAAGGAGTCAATATTTAATAATAAAGCAAAGTTACGAAAAATCAAGATACTTTGGCAAAATGAGTAGCTAGTCGTAATTTTGAAACTTCATTTTTTTTCAATTAATAAAAAAAGCGTTTAAAAAACCACCGGATAACCAATCACTCCTTCCAATGAGTAAAAAAGTAGATGTCAGTATTGCGTTTTATGGAAAGCCTTATCAGGCAATTGTTACCATTAAAACATTAATGAAGTACAGTGGTCAACACATTGACAAAATTTATCTTTCTCGCGAACGTCTCCAACCGCACAACGACTACATCGGCATCTTCAAAATTATTGATTATTTCCGAAATTCCGACGTAAAGTTAGTCATTCAACATCCTCATTATTTCTTAGGGCTTGGAGTATCTGATTATGAGCGCGCCAAAACCGACACGCGCTACCGCCAAAGCATCATGTACCAGTACCCGCTGGAAATGACCGATAAGAAATACCTGTGCGTCATGCACAACGATATGTTATTTTATGGTGACATGATTGGCGATATGCTGAAAGAATTTGAAAAAGGCCCTGAAAACCTCACGGGCGTAGGGTCCATTGGCCAGTGTTGGAGTTGCCCCGCTGGGCCAGATTGGGGCAATAAATGTAATTCCAAAAAGTTTGAAGAATACGTTCCGACGCAGGAAGAAGCCATTGCGCTGGCCGAAAAATACCCTACACCTCGCCAAGATATTCAATTGAGAGTACTTAAAGCAGGGCGTGTTCATATCCTGCCCGAATGCCGTCTTAATGAATATTGCGCCATGATTGACGTCGAGAAATACCGCAAAGAAACCCTTCCTCAGGGAGACATTGGCTGCTACGGCGGCGGATGGCGCGGCGTCGATACGGCCACCGTGTGGTCGCATGATATGTACCAGCGGGGCTATACGTTCCGGCATCTAACCCTTGAAGATTATACCCGTCATGCCGCATTTGATACGACTGGCAGTGGGACAAAAGCCAATTCTAGCTCCGAAACCTACTGGAACGCCGAGAAAAATGCCGAGAAATACATCGTCGACAACTATGGTCCGATTAATTTCAGCCCTTATGTCACTTTGGCCAATACCTACGATACCTTTAAACGCAAAGCGTGGCTGGGGCTGATTCATTCGGTGGGCTTTGCCAAAAAACTAATAGGAAAGCAGTAATTTATCTCTTTTTTGCACACGCAAAGACGCAATATAGTCAGGCTTTTTTTGTGCCGCTTCCCGTCTTTGCGTGATTTTTTTATATTTTTAGGTTCCCTAACCTTCTCCCGCCCCATGGCCCTTAATTACATCTGGATTGGATTTTTTCTCATTTCTTTTACGGTTGCTTTGATTAAATTCATTTTTTCGGGCGATACCGAAATCTTCAAATTGATTGTCGAAGGCATGTTTGACTCCGCCAAGGTCGCCGTGATGGACATCGCACTGCCTTTGGCGGGAGTAATGACGTTCTTTTTAGGCTTGCTTAACATTGGGGAAAAAGCGGGCGCTATCAACTTTCTTGCTAGAATCATTGGTCCATTTTTCCATCAACTTTTTCCTGAAGTACCTAAAAATCACCCTGCTAACGGCCAAATGATAATGAACTTTTCGGCCAATATGCTAGGACTTGATAATGCCGCAACGCCTTTTGGTTTAAGGGCTATGCAAAGTCTTCAAGACTTAAACCCTACTAAGGACACTGCCAGTAATGCCCAAATCATGTTTTTGGTCTTACACACGTCGGGGTTGACCATTATTCCGCTTGGGGTGATGGCCCAACGCTCCATCTTGGGGGCCCAAGACCCCTCCGACATTTTGATTCCGTGTTTGATTGCTACCTATGTTGCCACCGTCGCGAGTATAATCATTACTGGTTTTTGGCAACGCATCAACCTATTCAACCGAATCTTTATTGGCTGGATAGGCTCCATAACCGCGGTTTTGGGGCTGCTTCTATGGTATTTATCTATGCAAACAAAAGACCAGCTCGAAATTATTTCAAAAGTGGGCGGCAACCTGATTTTGTTAATAATTGTAGTGGCTTTCCTGCTTGGTGGGCTACGGAAAAAAATAGACTTGTTTGGTACTTTTGTTGATGGTGCCAAAGCGGGTTTTGAAACATCAGTAAAAATCATTCCTTACCTGGTCGGAATGTTGGTGGCCATCAGTACTTTCCGTAATGCGGGAGTAATGAACTACTTGGTAGAAGGCTTAAAATACCTGATTGCATTGACGGGGATGAACACCGACTTTTCTGATTCACTGCCCGTAGCATTGATGCGCCCCATCAGTGGCAGTGCATCGAGGGCGCTAATGATAGACAGCATGAAACAATTCGGGGCAGACTCATTCGTGGGACGATTGTCATGTATGTTTCAAAGCTCTGCCGATACCACTTTCTACATTGTTGCCCTGTATTTTGGCTCGGTGGGCATTAAAAAAACCCGCTACGCTATTGTAGCAGGTCTAATTGCTGACTTTATAGGGGTGACTGCCGCAATTTTGCTCGCCTATTTGTTTTTTCACTGATTTACATCAAACGCGAACGTAAACTTAACGACAATTTCATCCTTAATAGACGTGCCCAAAAGCGACGGAATGAGAATATTATATTCTTTGAGGTCAACAGGAAATGACCCTTCCACTTTCATTTTGTTTCCTTTTAGGGAGGTCTGAGCATACACACTGATTTTATTGGTAACCCCATGAAATGATAAGTTACCAATAATGGTCATTTTACCAGCGTTTGCGACGATAGAGTGTGCAAAGGGGGCAAAGGATGATTGAGTGATGAGGTCTTCAGAAACCTCATCACTCTGATTTATTAGCAGGCAATTTTTCCGACACGCGTAGCGTGGCGCCCGCCCTCAAATTCGGTATTTAAAAATATCGTAACGCACTCAAACGCCGTTTCTTCGGCAATAAACCGCGCAGGTAGACAAATGATGTTGGCATCATTGTGTTGACGAGCCAGCGCCGCAAGGGGTGTATCCCATACCAACGCGGCCCGAATCCCCTGGTGTTTATTGGCCGTAATGGCCACGCCTTGTCCGCTTCCGCAGACCAATACCCCAGCGTCGCACTCTCCTTTTTCAACCGCTAAAGCCACTGGATGGGCAAAATCGGCGTAGTCGGCTGAGTCGGCAGTGTAAGTTCCAAAGTCTTTTACTTCATACCCTTGCTCTTTCAGCCACGCTACCAGCGGTTCTTTTAAGGAAAATCCAGCGTGGTCGCCGCCAATTGCAATTTTTTTAGCCATAACCTGAACTAGAATTAAAATTATTTTCGTTATTGTTTCCCGTTACCGCAAAGGTACAAAACCTTGGGTAACCGACTTGAATAATTTCACAACCCGTCTCCGTGTTTTTGGGTTTCTTGTTTAGAAACTACAAAAATTGAAAGACCCTTTAAAAAAGTTGAAGACATGTCAGAAACTGAATTATTGAACGAAGAAGATCGCATTCGCGAAGCATTTGAAGACAAAAACTGGAATGAAATCAAAACCGCCGACTCATGGGTAATTTTCAAAGTGTTGGCCGAGTTTGTAGAAGGATTTGATAAGTTAGCAAAAATTGGCCCGTGTGTCTCTATTTTTGGCTCTGCCCGTACCAAACCCGACCATGAGTATTACAAAATTGCCGAAGAAATCGCCGCTAAACTCGTACGCCACGGCTACGGAGTTATCACGGGCGGTGGCCCTGGGATTATGGAAGCAGGAAGCAAAGGAGCTTTTGAACAGGGTGGAAAATCGGTGGGTTTAAATATCATTCTTCCCTTTGAACAACACAGTAATTTGTACATTGACCCCGACAAAAACATCAACTTCGATTTCTTTTTTGTCAGAAAAGTAATGTTTGTGAAATATTCTCAGGGGTTTGTGGTCATGCCAGGTGGATTTGGCACCTTGGATGAACTTTTTGAAGCGCTAACGCTTATTCAAACCAAAAAAATCGGGCGTTTCCCCATCGTCATGGTCGGAAAAGCTTATTGGTCGGGGCTGCTCGACTGGATTAAAACCACCATGCTCGAAACCGAACGCAACATCAATCCCGAAGACCTCAAACTGTTTAGTTTGGTCGATACCGCCGAAGAAGCAGTGCGCGTAATTGATGAGTTTTACGCCAAATATTTGTTAAAACCCAACTTCTAGCCGTTGCTTCAAAGTACGTCTTTTGGCCCTTGAAAATACCTGAAAAGGTCGTTTTCAAGGGCTTGTTTTTTTCTGCCCCTTATAACCATTATTATTGTAAAACAAACCCAAACAATTACCCAAAAGAATTGATTACTCAACCATTTAAACACAACTGCCATGGGAAAATTTCATCCTTCCATCCACCAATCACACCAAGAATTCATTCAAAAACAACACCTATTTTTTGTCAGCACAGCACCACTCAACCCCGACGGACACATCAATTTGTCGCCCAAGGGCTTGGATTGTTTTCGGGTTTTGTCAGAAAACAAAGTGGCCTACATGGATTTAATCAGCAGCGGCAACGAAACCTCAGCCCATACGCTCGAAAACGGCCGTATTACGTTTATGTTTTGTTCATTTGATGCCAACCCACTCATTTTGAGGCTATATGGAAAGGGGTTCACCATTTTGCCTTCCTCCGAAGATTGGGCAACTTACGCCCCCCATTTTACCATTTATCCCAGTACACGCCAGATCATTGTGGCCGATATTAACTTGGTACAAACCTCTTGTGGATTTGGCGTACCCGAATTTGAGTATAAAGGAGAGCGAAGCATCCATTTTGATTGGGCCGCCAAAAAAGGGGAAAGTGGCTTGGCCGAGTACGTGCAGAAAAATAATTTAATTAGCCTTGACGGCCTTCCCTCAAACCTCGGATTGACTCAAAAATAAGTCCTCAATTGGATCGGTTTTAGGGCGTTAAGGTCATCTTGTGTATTTTCTGGAATAGTTATAAAAATCGTCTTGCACTCTTTTCTCTAAAAGGGTATTAACGCTCTTTGTATCCCAAAATACTTCTATGAGAAACGTACGATTTAGTCTTCTGCTCCTAACTTTGTCTTTAGGGATTATTGCCCTTTTTACCCATACCGTACCCAAAAAACAGCAAGAAGAAAAAGCCCTCAAACGCTACCTCTACGTAGCAACGCCCGGCATACGAAATTACCTCGAATACGGCGGACATGGGCTTTTGGTGTTTGATATTGACAATAATTATCGGTTTGTCAAACGCATTCCTACGGCAGGGCTAGACGCAGAAGGCAAACCCATAAACGTTAAAGGAGTTTGCGCAAGTTTGGCCACCAACAGCATCTATATCAGTACAATCAACACCTTGCAATGCATTGATTTAACGACCGAAAAAGTAAAGTGGGAACGTAAATACGACCAAGGCTGTGACCGCATGGCCATCTCTCCCGACGGCAAAACAATTTATCTTAAAAAAAAAAAAAAA
>JAIXPV010000596.1 GCA_027486105.1 Runella sp.
CCCCCCAATCGTATCGAAATGCAAGTACAAGCCTTTGAAAACCTCCCCAAAGAGTATGCGGTGGTGTTCTCAAATGCCGCTTACCTTGATTCGTCGGGCGTCAAATTGGGCTATCATTATGCATTGCGCGCCAATGGACAGGCCAAAGGCCAAGTACCCACGGGCGATATCTACAAGGAAATTTTGCGACGCTACTTTATTTGTACACCTTCCATCATGATGCGTAAATCGGTGCTGATGAAACTAGGAGGGTACGACGAAAACCTCAGCTATGAAGATTTTGATTTTTTTATCCGTTCGGCCCACGATTACAAATACCACTACATCGACGAAGTACTGATGTACAAACGCGTACTGGACGATTCGTTGGCGACCCAATTTTACCGCATCGGCAATCCGATGCTGCGGTCGAGTTGGGAAGTGTGCAACAAAGCCTATGATTTGAGCCGTTCGCAAGAAGAATACGATATTCTAGCCAATAGAATCCGGGAGTTTATCAAGAAATGTTTCGTAGCCGAAGACCCCGAACAAGCCCTAGCATTCAGAAAGTTGCTCAATTACATCGAAGACCCTGGGTGGAAAACCGACCTTTTGGTGTTTCTGTGTCGGCTGCATTTGCCCGTCAACTGGCTTTATCAGCGCTACGCCAAGTGGCGCAACCACCGCAACCTTGTCCTGATGCAGCAGGGAGTACCTTTTGTCCAACTAGAACGGTAGTAAGTTAAAAGCGAGGAGGGAGGAAAATAGGCCCAAACGTGTAAAATAGTTGAAGGAAGTTTCCAATTAATGAAAAATTCCGCGTAATTAGTCCAACTGATTTTGCACCTACACTTAACCCACTTGCTACGTGCCTGCGGAATTTCTCCATATTCACCCCCAAACGCCCGAACCGCGTAAAATTCAACAGGTAGTCAACAGCCTGCGCAACGGCGGCATTGTTATTTATCCGACCGACACCGTCTACGCCCTCGGTTGCGATATTCACAATGCCCGGGCCGTAGAGCGCATTGCGCGGATTAAAGGAATCAAGCCCCAAAAGAATGATTTTTCGTTTATTTGCCACGATTTGAGCCATATTTCAGACTATGCTAAGGTAAGCAACGCTGCATTCAAAGTAATGAAACGACTCCTGCCAGGACCGTTTACGTTTATTTTGGAAGCAAACAATAGGGTCCCGAAAGTGCTGGCCAATCGCAAAACCGTGGGAATCAGAGTGCCCGACCACCCCATTACGCGGATGATTGTATTTGAATTGGACCATCCCATCATCACTACTTCCATCAAAGATGACGAAGACGAAATCATGGAATACCCCACCGATCCAGAGATTATCTTTGAACGTTTTCAGCATCAGGTAGATATCGTCATCGACGGAGGTTTTGGGGGGCTGATTCCTTCTACGGTGATAGATGCCACCGACGATAATTTTGACATTATTCGGGAAGGGGCTGGTGAATTTACGCGTTAGTAAAGTGCTGACTCACGATAAAAAAACATTCAATACGCTCCTGATTTTGTAGGAAAAATATTAAAAACTGTTGTCTTGAAATACCTTCGCCCACTTTATATCTCCACCCTTTTTTGGGAGGTTTTCATAGGATTAACGGCCACCTTTTTGTTGGCCTTTGCTTTTCCATTTCTCTTCGGAATTGCCAAAATCGGAAGTGCCATCACCTTATTGTTGGTGGTGGTCGATTTGGTTTTGCTTTTTAGAAATAACGAGGGCGTATTCGCGCGTCGTGATGTAACCGACCGCCTTTCCAACGGTGACCCCAATCCGATTACTATTTACTTAGAAAATCGCTATGGGTTTAAGGCCCGCCTGGAAGTGATTGACGAGATTCCGTTTCAATTTCAAAAACGCGACGTGCTGTTTGAAGCTGAGTTAGTGCCAAACGAAACCCAACTTTTACGCTACGAACTGCGCCCTACTAAGCGCGGTGAATATAGCTTTGGGGCCGTCAATGTGTTGGTAAGAAGCCCGTTGGGGTTGATGAAACGTCGGTTTCAGTTTTCGCAAAATAAGATGGTGGCGGTATATCCGTCGTACCTCCAAATGCGGCAATACGAGCTGATGGCCATTTCAAACCGCCTGACCGAGTTGGGTATCAAGCGTATTCGTCGGTTGGGGCATAGCATGGAATTTGAACAGATTCGGCCTTATGTACAGGGAGACGATATCCGCACCGTAAACTGGAAAGCCACCGCCCGACGTAACGGACTCATGGTGAATGCATTTCAGGACGAACGTTCGCAGGCCGTGTATTGCCTGATTGACAAGGGTCGCGTCATGAAATCGCCGTTTGAAGGGCTGACGCTTTTGGATTATGCCATCAATGCCACGCTGGTTTTGAGCAATATCGCTTTGTTGAAACAGGACAAAGCGGGGGTAATTACATTTTCGGAGGTAATCGGTCAAATTCTGCCCGCCGAGCGCAAAGCGGGCCAAATGCAAAAGATTCTGGAAACGCTCTACAAGCAGAAAACACGTTACCTAGAAAGTGACTACGAGACCCTGTATTCGTACGTAAAAACGCACGTACGGCAGCGGAGTTTGCTGTTGTTGTTTACCAATTTTGAGACCGTCAATGCTATGCGTCGGCAGTTGCCTTTCCTGCGGCGATTGGCCAAAACCCACTTGCTGATAGTGGTGTTCTTCGAGAATACAGAAACTTCTTTATTGCTCAAAACGCCCGCCGAAAACACCGAAGACATCTACCTTAAAACCATTGCCGAGCGGTTTTTCTACGAAAAACGCCGAATTGTGAAAGAGCTCGAACAATACGGCATCCAATCTATTCTCACCGCTCCCAAAGACCTAAACGCCAATACGGTGAATAAGTATCTGGAATTGAAGGCACGTGGGATGATGTAGGGGCGAGCTGCCTTGTAAAACTGCAAAACTGAAAAATAACAAATGCAAAATGTAAACGTAGGGGGCAGGCCTTGCGTTTGCCCGAAATGGGAGGAAAGATTGCGATGCAGATACAAATATCCACCTCATGGCTCCCAATCAACCCAATTCGGTTTTTTGTTAGGGTGAATAAAAGAATGTTGCCCTTTAGTATTCAAGTTGACGGTGACATCTGGTCCTGATGTTTTGTTTCTTTATACTGTAGAGTAACTAGCTAAAAAAGTGACACTCTAACGGTAAATAAGCAAATGAGGATGGTAATGTACAAAAAACAACGTCCCCTTCATTTGACATCCTGCGCCACTATTCCTATTTTTAGGTAAAAATCAATAACCTAACCAAATCTCTATGAAATCACTTCGCCTTTTGCTATTGGCTTTTGCCCTCCTTTTAATAAACAGGGAGGGTAATGCGCAGGCATTTAACAACTTACCCGTTATGACCCAAAAGCCACCGCTGCACGGAAAGCACTGGATGGCCATTACGGGCAAACCCTTGGCTGCTACGGCTGGTGCCATGACCTTCACCAAAGGCGGAAATGCCATTGATGCGGCCTGCGCCATGCTGGCCGCGACCTGCACCATGTGGGATGTGTTGAGTTGGGGAGGAGAGACGCAGGCGCTCATTTACAACCCCAAAACCAAAAAAGTGATTGCCATCAACGCTCACGGGGTAGCACCCACGGGCGCCACGCCCGAGTTTTATAAGAGCAAAGGCATGAAATACCCGCCCGAATACGGCCCTTTGGCAGCCGTCACGCCTGGTACGCCTGGTGGACTGATGACGATGTTGGCCGAGTACGGCACTATGTCGTTGAAAGATGTGTTGGCGCCCGCCATGGAAATGGCCGCTGGCTACCCCATCGAAGCCCAAACTGCCAATTCGATTGAAAAAGGCAAGGACTTGATCAAACAGTGGCCCTATTCTAAAAAAGTATTTCTGCCCCACTTGGGGGCTACCCGCGAAGCACCCGACGCGGGTGAGATATTTGTGCAAAAAGACCTACTCGAAACCCTAAAAAAACTGGTAAATGCAGAGCAACAGGCACTTGCTAAAGGAAAATCGCGCAAAGAGGCTATCTACGCCGCCAATGATTTGTTTTACAAAGGCGAGATTGCCAAAGAGTTTTCGAGGGGGTGCCGCGAGCAGGGCGGGTTGATTACGGAGCAGGATCTGGCCAACTGGAAAGTGAAGATTGAAGAGCCGATGATGACCACCTACAAAGGCATTGAGGTCTACAAATTGCAGCAGTGGACCCAAGGGCCAGCCATGCTACAAGCATTAAATATTTTGGAGAATTTTGACCTGAAAAGCATGGGTTATAACTCTACCCGCTATGTCCATACGGTGTATCAGGCCATGAATCTGGCGTTTGCTGATCGTGATTTTTACTACGGCGACCCCGCCTTTGGCCCCGAAGAACCCATGAAAGGGCTGCTTTCCAAAGAATACGCCAAAGAGCGCAGCAAATTGATTAACCCCAATATGAACGACCCCAAAATCGGCCCAGGTGACCCGTATCCGTTTGAAGGAAAGGCAAATCCGTATTTGGATATGCTCAAAAATTGGGGCAGTGCCAGCCTAACATCACCGAAGAATAATGCCACTTTGGACGAAAAATTTGAAGAATCATTTACGGCAGGAACCACGTCAATTGAAGCTGCCGACGAAGAGGGGTGGGTTGTTTCGGTGACTCCGAGTGGCGGTTGGGTACCTGCCTGTATTGCAGGCAATACGGGCATCGGCATGAGTCAGCGGATGCAGGC
>JAIXPV010000451.1 GCA_027486105.1 Runella sp.
GGAACTCCTATAATTTTGATAGACCACATTCGTCACTGGGATATTTAACCCCTCAACAGTTTATTGACAAAAATCAAAATCTCTACTTCAATTTGGTCGCAGCTTAGGGGAGCAGGACACATCTATCTGAGGATGAGAGAACATTGATACTTGATATTTTTGCGAAGATAGAATTTGAATTGAAACAGCCCATTGATAAACATAGTAAAAAGCTTATTGCTAGCAATATAGAATTATTTCTGGATTACTGCCAACGCTTTTATGACCGCCAGTTTATTACAAGAGATAGTGTCAATAAAGGGATTTTAGAGAAATTTGAAGCTTTACTCCATGACTATTTTTTGTCCGAAAAACCACAAACTCTTGGATTGCCGTCGGTGGCTTATTTTGCAGATGAACTTCATTTATCTGCCAACTATTTTGGGGATTTATTCAAAAAAGTAACTGGACAATCTGCCAAAGAGTATATACAAGATAAAGTGATTGGAGAGGCAAAAAACAAGGTGTTTGGAAATGATAAAACTGTAAATGAAATTGCGTATGAGCTGGGTTTTAAATATCCGCAACACTTTACCAGGTTGTTTAAACAGCGCGTTGGATATACTCCGAACGAATATAGAAATCTTAACTGATGCCCCAAGTCAACTCATTGTTTTGCTAAATAAGCTCGGGTTTATATAACTGCATTTGACCGAAGCCCAAATGGATTCAGAGTTTTTTAGAATCCATTTGGGCTTTGGAATCGGCAATTTTCCTACTATTCAAGTAAAGCAGGCATGAACGGTTGGTTATAAAATCGCTTGCCAGTAGCTTTATAAAGGGCATTGGCCAACGCCCCGAAAACAGGAGGATAGGCAGGCTCGCCCATTCCTGAGGGATCTAAGGTGTTTTGCACAAAATGTACATCAATTTCTTTTGGTGCTTCATTCATTCGTATCATGCGGTAGCCGTCAAAATTGGTCTTATCTGGTACCCCTTTCGTGAACGTCATATTGCCAAACAAAGCCGTACCAATACCATCTACTATTGCACCTTCGGTCATGTTTTTGGCGGCATCGGGGTTGATGACAATGCCGCAGTCGATGGCACAGCAAACTTTTTTAACAACGGGCACTCCATCTTTCATTTCCAAATCAAATACATGCGCTGCATAAGAATCATGGCAGAAATAAGCCGAAACGCCTAGAGGCCTAGTGTTTTTTGCCTGTTCATACCCCGACTTCTCCCGAACCAACTCCAAAACACCTGCGTATCGATCTGGTTCGTATTCGTTATTTTTACCTACTGGGTTTTCTTTGGCTCGTTTGAGTAATTCCAATCTGAATGTTATGGGGTCTTTCCCAGCCGCTTCGGCTACTTCATCTAAAAAAGACTGCTCGGCAGCAGCCATAAAATTTGAGCGAGGGGCTCGAAAAGAGCCAACGGTAAGGTTGGTTTCGACGCTCCACTCTTCGGCCAAATAATTGTCAACTGCGCCCGCAGGAAAACGATTGGCGTATAAAGGCGACTCTGGTACTCCGCCCGCTTTTACATGGAAACCGATTAAATTATTGTTGGCATCCAACGCCGCACGATAGGTGGCCGAATAGGCAGAGCGATAAATACCCGAAGTCATATCATCTTCACGGGTGTAGAGCAACTTTACGGGGGCTTTCACTTTTTGAGAAATCAGGGCGGCTTCTATCAACCAATGCGCATAAGAGCGCCGCCCAAAACCTCCCCCAAGGCGAGTCATCTTAATATCAATCTTTTCTAAGGGTATTCCCAAACGGGCAGACAAAGCCAGTTCGGTATTTTCTGGTTTTTGAATTGGACCTGCTAACTCGGCTTTCTCGTCGGTTATGTGGGCAAAAAAATTCATGGGTTCCATGCAATTGTGCGCCAAAAAAGGGCCCGTAAAGGTGCGTTCTAGCACTTTCGCTGCGTTTTTGAAGGCTGTTTCGGGGTCGCCGTCTTTGCGGCGAACCGTAGCAGGCTTGGCCATCCTTTCCGCCATTTTGGCCGTATGCTCTGCCGTACTTTCCAATCCCGCAGGGACTTTGGCGGTTAGCTTTCTGCCCATCATATTTTTCTTTTCGGAGTAATCAGCAAACGGCTCCCATTCGATTTTTAGGGCTTTTTTAGCTTGCATCACCTCCCAAGTAGAATTACCCACGATGGCCACAACTTCCAAAAAAGTAGTGGTATCAAAAAACTGCCTTTCGTAGTCGTCTTGAAATATTTTTATGGGAAAAACGTCTTTAATTCCCTTCATTTTCTTGACAATGGCCTCGTTTTGAACAGACTTAAATTTCAATCCAAACGCGGGTGGGTGCGCTATCATGGCAATCAACATTCCTTCCTTTTGAGTATCAATGCCAAATAAGGGTTTTCCCGTAACGATTTTGGGGCCTTCTACATTTTTTTGAGAATGACCCACAATCCTAAAATCTTTTACCTCTTTCAATTTTACGTCTTTGGGTACTGGTAGCTGAGCAGCGCTCGTGGCCATTTCGCCGTATTTCGCCGATTTACCGCTTTTATTGTGATACAAAACCCCCAATTCAGTACTAATTTCTTCTACAGGTACTTGCCATTGTTTAGCGGCTGCTTCCCGAAGCATCTGTTTGGCCGTAGCCCCTGCCATACGTAAAGTCTGCCAACCTTGATGGATAGCCTGGCTGCCGCCGATAAACTGCCGGGTAAAATGCTTGGTGTCTAAGTCTGCCTGCTCAACTACTACTTTGTTCCAGTCTGCGTCCAATTCCTCCGCTACAATCATAGGCATTGAGGTTTTTACGTTTTGTCCGCCTTCTGGATTGGGCGACATGATTTTGATGATGTTATCGGCCGTAATTTTCACAAAACCGTTCAGTTCATTCCAACCATGCGGTAGGCTGGCAAAGTGTGGCGAGTCGGCGGGTGTAAACCCTGATAACCAGCCAATACTAATCAGCATTCCTCCACCCGAAAGGGCTGAGGCTTTCAGGAAAGAACGCCTATCATAGGTTGTTTTTGCTTTTTCCATGGTCAAGGTTGTTTAGTTCAATAGGGACCCTGTTGATTTTTAAGCGATTACATAAATCACTAATTTCGCTAATGGAATACTCAACTCCTAAATTATCCAGCAGATAAGATTGAATATCAGCCAGTGTTTCAGCTTGATCATCCAATAAAAATTGCCGACGGTAACTCATTTGAACACTGCTTAACTTACCCCAATAGCCTCACGCTGACTTTTCAGTAAGCCCAAAGGCCTTCCTGTTGATAAACTCGCCAAAGCCATTGACGGTTTGAAAGGCTAATGGTTTTAGCCGTAGCAGATTGTTTTTTAGCCTTGCCACTCTTTAAGAGTCGGATGAAGCGCATTCGGTCGTGAGCTATTGCCAGACTGCACTTTTTTTTGTTTCCAGAATAAAATCTAGTTCTTCAATTATTTTTGATCTATCATCCGATAGGTAAATGAGCAAAATTAATTTATACTTCATGTCGAGCCGCTAAGTTTTAGACAATCAACCTTTTATGCTCTTTGCACCACTACGACTTTGTGTAAATAAATTTGCTTAATTACTTACACAAAAGTACGACAATTTAATTCCGATTTAATATAACGGTTTTGTTGACTTTGAAAATATCCGTCAGTTAGTCAGTTTTGCAGGTACGGTGTCGTCGACAATCACGGAAGCGACCGTAGACTCAGGTAACCGAGTCGGAAAATAAGGTTCTCCAAACCAAAAAGGTAATAGCAGAATCAGGCGAATTTTACACTTAC
This sequence comes from Runella sp., assembly GCA_027486105.1. GTDB lineage: Bacteria > Bacteroidota > Bacteroidia > Cytophagales > Spirosomataceae > Runella. Next base: position 3,752 of record JAIXPV010000451.1, read on the forward strand.
CAGCATTCAATGCAGTACGCTTCGGTGTCTTGTTTGAGCGCGTTTTTGAACGCAGTCAAATAAGAATGAAGGTCTATGTAACCATCTAAAAAAAATTGCATAACTTTTCATTATGCCATCTGGAAAAATGACACTCCATCAACAATGCTAAAGAACAAGAAAACTTGGATAAACAAAGGTAGTGCTTACAAGCGAGACTATACAGGATGAGGCTGTTTAAAACAGCTATTCTGATTCATTTCTAAAATTATAAATAACTAATTCAAAACCAGTATTTTAAAATAATATCAAAAATTTATATTTCCCGATTGATATTATAATGGCGATAAAATAATGTTATAAATTTAATATAATACTTAAACAGTTCTACATATGTATGCTTATAGAATTAGGGTTACTCTAAAATTATATTCAATCGATTAGCTTTTTCAACATACATTGCCCTAATCGGGTCAAACTCTTCCTTATATAAATTCCCCACCAAATACGTTATCATAGAAGCCGCAAAGCTTCCGCCATTTTTAATATTAAAGATAAACTCTTCCTTACTACCTTTCGTGTATAAAGAATTGGTTTTATAATTATCTAAAGAAAGTCCGCTTAAAAAATCCCCTTTTTCTTTCCTATGAGTCAGGTATTTAATACAATCTTTCCTTAGGCTGTCATTTCCGTGCTCAATTTTCTCAATAGCAAATTCTTCTTTGGCACGATGAAAATCGGATCGAAGTTGTTGCTGTTCTAATTCAAGCTGCTGTTGCTGATCAACTTGTGCTTTCTGAGCTCTCTCCTTTATCTTCACTTCATCTTTTAGTCGTTGCTTCTTTACTTCTTCTTCATACAGCGATTTGCTAGCCACCATTGTTTGCAAATAACCTGCCACATCCTTAATTTTCTTCGCTTGGGCTTGTTCTAATGTATAACTGATACCAACGTTGATTTGCTCAATTGGATAGAGTGCGAGCCATTTTTCTACCACTTCCACCGAAACATAGCTGCTAATCATTGAGTGAATCGTTTGGGCATCAGTAGATACAGCGCTATTATCGGCATGCGGAGTAATATCAATCAAACCCTTTCTTTCAAATTTCTTTTTATTTTTTACAATCTTAAACCGTAATGAAGCCACCTTCCTACCCTCTTTTACCTCTTTATCAATATCAAAGTATAATTCTGAATAGCTTTTCAATTCCTTTCGGGCTTGTTCAATAACATTCTTTTTAAAATCATAATAGTTCTTATACTTGTCTTCAATCTTAAAAAGGTGCTTGATTTCATTTACCTGCATTTCAAACCGACCAAGATTTTCAAACTGTTTACAAAGCTCAAAAAACCTTATAGCATACGCACTGTTGAGCTGAATGATATTGCGTATATCATATACAGTAAAATTTTCTTTCAAATCAAGCAAGAATGGTTTTAACTCAGGATCAAACCTGAAGGTATAACATCCCTTTTTTTTATGGTATTTCCAACTGCTCAACAGATTGGTACTGATCCTAACTTCCTCATCTTCGTAAAAAATAGATTTATTTTTCAATTTCTCGGCCTGTACTTCAATTACTTCATAAATCGCTTTGGTATTGATATTAGCAAATTTTTGAAATTCTGAAATTTGTATCGTAATCGGTTGAAAATCTTCCAGCGACATATCTACCTTAGAAATCATGTGCAGCAAAATCTTAAACTGAATGGCTGTTATATCGAATGAAGCATTAATCAGGGGATTTCCCTTAGCTAGTTTGTATGGGTCTTTTGATACAGCCAGAATAGCCTTGTGCCTTTTGTCGTCTTTTTCGCCCACCATTTTTGATAAATTATAGATTAATATTCATCGTTTATTATTACTTCTTAACAAAGATGTAGCATAAAAAACGAGTGTCAAAACTTATTACTCGTTTTTTATGCTAAAGCAAGACCCTATAAAACTCGTTTTTAATCATACAAACTATTGATTTACAGTACCTTAATTCTTTTAATATATTGTTTGTATTTTTTACTTTTTTTGCTTAAAACGAGTAGCAAAATAATAAGCTCGTTTTTAACCCTATAAAACTCGTTTTTAACCCTATAAAACTCGTTTTTAAACTCGTTTTTGACCCTATAAAACTCGTTTTTAACCCTATAAAACTCGTTTTTAAACTCATAAAACCCTGATAATCAAAGCCTCCAGAGGGGTGTAAAGATTTAAAATATGTTGTTATTTAAAAGATATAAAACAACAGTGTTGTTGTTATTTTTTTTTTAAAATGTAAAATTTTAAGGAATCATCTATATGTATATTATAATTTAAAAAAGACTAAAATACCGCGACCCTATAAAACTCGTTTTTAGATGCACATTATTCTGATTTTCAGTATATTATGATAATTAAAAATGGGTTATTTCACTTCTCTTTTTTAAAAAATGATAAATTTTTTTGACCCTATAAAACTCGTTTTTAGGGATATAAGTCATTGAAAAAGAATAATTTAACTAGAATTTTCTGAATACAGTTTATATCTATTCTAACCAAATGTTTTATTGGTTGAGGTAGATTCTGGAGCCAAACCTTTAAATACTGAATCTTGCCAAATCAATTTACATTACTGGAGACCACCCTTGGTTGATACCCGATGTCAAAAAGTGGCTCAAACTTTTAGGTATATTTAGCATCAAATATAAGATTACGACCATTAAGGGAGAGTTTTCTTGATTTTTGAAGCACACCGTATAATTTCATCACAAATAGCGGTATTTCCAGTTTGTTGTAGTTCCTTAGTTAATTCTGCAAGCCGTAGAATCAAGGCTTCACGCGGCGTTTCTTTCAATGACTTGGCAACTGTTTTTTTGACAATGCTCGGCACCTTTGTCATTTCATCAATTTCTTCAATCGTGGCTATTGGTCGGGTCTGTACCTCAGACTTACCAATCTGCTGAATCAGCGTCTTATTCACTTTGGTTTTACCCGCCAATATTTCAGATTTTAGCGCGGGTTCTAGCTTCTCCAATCCAGACGCAAACTCAGCATCACGCTTGATTGTTTTCCCGCTAACGTTGTAGCGTTTCCCTAGTTTTTCGGACGTTGAAAGAGCTTCATTACCATAAGGGACATTTTGTCCCTTATGATCTTCACTCGCTAAAATTGAGGTACTTTCAACCACTTCATTACCATAAGGGACATTTTGTCCCTTATGATCTAGCCGCTCATATTTTCCTTTTTCTTTTTTCTCAGTGAGGTATTTCATACCGCGCAAATAAGAAATTTGCTCGGGAGTCAGGTTCCGTCTACCCAACTGATTATCAATCATATATTTCCTCACGTCATATAAACTTTTAAAATCAACCAAGTGAATTTTAAAATCAATTCCGTGTTTTGAGCAAATGCTGTAACGATTGTGTCCATCGATTAGCACATAAATTGTGGCGGTTCCTTTTGTCTTGGGGGCAACACTTTCTTCTGTTGTCTGCCAAACCAACAAGGCTTCCCGACAACCCTCGTGCAGTATATTTTGCTCCAACTGGAGCAGTTCATCGGGCAGTAAAGGGGGGATGAGTTGTTCTAATTCTGGCAAAATCTGAATCTGCTTTTTGATTTCCTCAAACTGCAAAAGACCCTGATCTTTGATGATTTTTTTCTCCCCCAGAGAAATCTGATACTTTTTCATGGACCGTGAATTTTAGTGGCTAGAAAGCTCTTGTGCTAACTTGAGGTAATCTTGCGCTCCGTTGGAATCCGACGCATATTCAAAAATGTCCTGTTGGGCAATCTGCGACTCTTTCAACGCTACATTCTGGCGAATAATGGTATCGAAAATTTTAAAACTGGCTAACGACTCTTTGATATAATCAATCATATCGCGGTGAACTTTGAGACGGGCATCTACCATCGTCAACACAATTCCCTCAATAGTCAATTCGTAATTGATACGGTCGCGTACCTGTGTAATTCGGTCAAACAGGTTATTGACGCCCTTTAGGGCCGATGCTTCGGGCTGAAGCGTAACCAAGCAGCCAGTAGAAGCCACCAGTGCCGAATTGGTGAAAATATTGAGAGCAGGCGGGCAATCAATAAAAATATAATCGTACTGACTGCGAATGGGCGCAATGGCGTTTTTGAGTTGATTAACGCCCCCGACAGCCTGCACTAACTCCAAATCAGCATATGCCAATTCTAAATCACTGGGGGATAAATCATAATTTTCGGCGATGGTGTACACGGGCAATGCATCACCCTTCAAAAGTGCCTGTACCACTTGTTTTTCTGGACTATCGTAGCCTAATGCCTGCGAAAGATTGCCTTGAGAATCCATGTCAATCAGCAGCACTCGATAACCTAATTTTACCAATGCTTTGCCTAGGTTCAGGGTTGTAGTTGTTTTGCCAACGCCCCCTTTATGATTTACAACCGATATAACCTTTGCCCTGGCGCTAGCAAACTCCTTAAATCCATATTTGATAAGTATGGGATACAAACTCGCCAAGTGCTTAGGATTAAGTTGGCGATCTCCAGTTAAGGCTTTTGAAAGAGTACTGCCTGGCAATAGGGCTTCCTTCTCCAATACAGATAATGATAGAGCAGGGTTTTGTTTTAAGAAAGAAATTACTTTTTCGTGGGTAAGCATACATCAGCAATTTGTCCTAAAATTAGGACAAATTGCTTTTTTTGTCAAGAAAGTTTGACAAAACTTGATAAAGGTGCTACAAACTTTTCAAATCTTAAGCACTGGAAGCTACATTGTCATTTTCACAACGTAAACTTGTTTGATACAACTGTGTTGTCCTAAAATAGATTGACCATCTACACAAGCAGATGGGACACATTTTTTTGCTTCGCAAACAGGCACACGAACTACGGATGCGCCAGATGGTTGAAGAAATCAACCTGAA
>JAIXPV010000256.1 GCA_027486105.1 Runella sp.
CCTTGACAAATTGTTTGATTTGGTCTACCTGCCAATATTCAGTTATACTTTTGGGATAATTGAGTTCGGGCCCCATTTTGCCGCCTACTTTGTTAAGCGAATGACACGTCAAACAATTGACCTTAAACAATTCAAACCCTTTAACCTGCGTATCGTCGTCTTTGGGAAACAGCACCGCCAATTCTTTGGAAGCGGCCGACAAGCTTATTTTGACCAAGTTGTAAGGCCATTTGTAGGTTACATCTTTGGCGGGCACATCGGTATAAACCACATAAAAGGGGGCTATTTTCATTTCATGAGTGCCTTTTTTGGGGTTTATCCAGTCCTGTCCCGCGGGTGCCTCCACGTCAGAAATGGCCAAATACGATTTTTTTTGCAGCACTTTTTCCAACGACATGGAAGGATTGTATCCATCTTTGCATTCAAAGACAATTTGTGTCTCCTTCATATTCAGGCTTTTATAAGCAGGAACAAATTTATCCAAAACCGTTTGCAGCGGAATCGCTTTGTACGATTTTGATTTGAAAAACACAGGATCTTCTTTCACAACCACCGTTTGGGCTTCGGGCAAAGAGCCTTTAATGTCTGGCAAATACACACTCAAAGAATCTTTTTTGGGTGCTAAAACCGCCACACTATCCACCGCTGTTGAATCCAAATTTTCCGATTGATTATCAGATGTTTGGGAATTTGTACAACTGACAAAAACAATCCCTAATCCTAAAGCAGCGAGTACAGTTTTCATTTACAGAATGGATTTTAGTGACACAGCGTGACGACAGTTTCTCAAAACCTTGTGTGCTTTCAGTTTTGAGAACCAGTGGTGTTGGGTCGTCAGACTCAACACCACTCTCATCGACACACTTATTTTATCGTAGAGAAGTCCGTTGCTTTCATGTAGACCGACTCTACCTTTGCCGCAAGTTTTCCGTTTTTCTCTGATTCGTCACGGGCCTTTATCCATACTGGGTCTGCACGGAAAGCGTCAAACGCTTTTTTGCCGGCTTCTTCGCTAGGGTGCGCCAAAATGTAAATCAGCGTATCATCTTTGCCGTCAACGGTCCAGTAGGCCACGTTGGTCATGCCGTGTTTTTTGAACAAATCGACGGTATGGTCACGAAAACGGGTCAACAAATCGGGCAATTTTCCCGTGTTGGTGGTATAAGTCCGCAACTCAAATACCCGCTCTTTCTTACTTTTAGAGGATTTGATTTTGGGTGAAAAATCGGTTGCGTTCATGAAGATACTTTCCACTTTCGCCACAATTTTACCATCCAATTCCGATTCAGATTGCACTTTTTTCCATTCGGGGTCAGCCCCAAATGCCTTCCAGGAAGCATCACGAGCGGCACGATCGGGATACGAAAGCACATAAATGAGTTTATTTTCTTCGTGGAGAGGAACCCAATAACCCACGTTTGTCATTCCGTGTTTTTCAAAAATTTTGGTAGTATGGTTACGGAAGCGACTCAAAAGAGCTTCCAAACGCCCAGGGTGAGTATAATAAATTCGGGTTTCGTAACAGCGTGTGTCTTGAGCCGAAGCCGACACCACCGCAGCAAAAACAAGCATAGCAGAAAGAAGTTGTTTAAACATAACAGTTTATTGGTTTATTTGCATTTATAAAGACACAGGGAGGTTAGTTCTATTTTAGATAAGCCAAGTTTTCTTGTTATTTTCTTTATTTATTTCGCTTTTAAATTGCGTGCCCAAGGCAAACATACGCGTGAAAAATGATTCGTAAACTCTAAAATCATCAAAAATGAACGCATTATTTCTCATACTCTGTGCTGTTTTATTCAATTTTCAAGAATCACTAGAAAAACGAGTGGAAAAAATGGTGTGGAAAAATCGTGTTGTAGTAGTGTACTGCCCCAAGGCTTCAGATGCCGACTTTAAACTACAAAAAAAGTGGCTAAGCGAGGTCGGAAAAGACATTATGGAGCGTGATTTACGCGTGATTGACTGCGTCGAAGCCAATTTATCGGCCGACGATGCCCTTTATTTGAAAGAAAGGTTTAAGTACACACCCAACCATTTTTACTTTTGGTTGATTGGCAAAGATGGCGAAATCAAACTCGTAAGCAACAAGCCCGTCAAACCAGAGCAGCTTTTTGGACTTATTGATTCGATGCCGATGCGGCGGGCGGAGACGGGAAAAAATTAATCCCGCACGCACCGAAAACCAACGGTTGCGTTGCGCTCAAAGCCTTCTGAAACCCGCAATAGAATCTGCTGATGCGTAAGCGGTTGCGGGCCGCCTTGCACATACCACCAACTCGATTCGGGCTTAAAATAACTCCCCCCCTTGAGCATGATGTAGCGGTATTGGCCTGTGTGGTATTCATCATTGGTCAGTTGCCAAACCACACCTTGCAGCTGGTTTAATGTCGGCAAGGTTTCGAACCGCAGACGCGCAGTCCTTGCCGACGTTCTTAATACCGAATCTTTTTCTGCCGCGTATTGCCATTCTCGCTCCGTTGGTAGGCGCTTGCCCACCCATTTTGCGTAAGCTCTGGCATCTTCGAGCGACACATACACCACAGGTTTGTTTTCTTCTCCTTTGGGAATTTGCCCGTTTTTCCAGTGTTTCAAAAAGTTAGCGGCATCTTTGGGTTTGTAACGAGTTGAGGTCAGAAATTTCTTAAAGTCGGTATTAGAAACTAAATTTTTATCCATCAAAAATGCACTAATTTCGTACGTTGTTGTGTCTTTTGCAGGATAGGGCAAAAATACATCTCCGTGCGTGGTAACGTGACGATAGCGGCCTGCGGGGATTTGAAGTTCACTGTTTGGGGGGGCACTTAGTGCAGATTTTGAATCGGGATGGGCAGTAGGAGGTAAAAACTCTATTTTTTTTGCATCACTCCTAACACTGCCAGCCTGTAGCTCCAAAATGGATTCTTCTATAAGTTCCTGCTTATTTTTATCAAAAACCTGCACAACGATTTTGCCTTCATAGTACCTTAGTTCTTCCAAATCACTTAGAACACAACCATAATTTGTTGCAATTGGCTTTTTAACGTACACGGGATTCCCTTTCCATATTGTTACATTATAATTTGGAAGGAGTTCACCAGAACACCACAAGTTATTTGTCAAACTGAAAACTCCCTTCATTTCTGCCACACACCCTACTGCACCTTCATTATTTGTACCTAGATATTTTTTATGAAAAGGCTCCGTTTCCACTTCGATATACCATTTTCCGCCCTGAAATAGGGGGGTTAGTTCGCGATGATTCCATAAATCGACAAAATGATAGCCTTTTCGGGGTTGTACTTCAAACAAGGGACCACTGAATCCTTCGGGAATCAGGCTGAAAATCGTGTAAAGTGTTTTGGTAGAATC
>JAIXPV010000614.1 GCA_027486105.1 Runella sp.
AAAAAAAATACGCTTTTTTTCATAAATATGTGATAACGGTTTGGGGAATGAACAAAGAACTCATCAATCAAATTTTTAGGCTAGACGGAGCCAATGGGCACATTGTACTCAGGAGAAGGAATCACTTCCAAAATTTGTTGAAGAACGTGTATTAAACACATAACTGCGTTTGTCGGTAAAGGAAAAACTCTACACTTCTTACCCCTCTGAACTAACTTCTAAACGCTTTGATTTTGGCATTAAAAAAATCGTCAGATGCATTTGCCCCGTAAAAACATCCAATGGTATAGGTAGGTATCATTCGGAGGTGTTTCGATGAAACGCTTTACGGAGCCGATATAAAAGCCTGAGGCGGCAAACCGTGCGATTTTATTATGCCATTCTCGTGCCTTAGCGTACCTGACTCCAATTCTGTTGTTCAACGTTTCCTGTATTGGTATTCAGCCAGCAACCCGCTTGTCGCGCATGAGAAGTCTTAGATAGTAATCTCAGGCAGAAAGTCTTTTGATTATAAGTTCTTCTTGGATAGGCTTGCTCCTTCATAATTCTTTTCTTAAAAGATATATATGAAGCACCTACAATACAGATTCAACTTTAACGGATTCGTAGTAGGATAAGATAAAATCAAGCATGAGGCACTCTACTAAAGGCAGAAAACTTTCCCCAATAGATAAGTTTGATTAAACGCACAAACCTAAAAAAATCCAACATTCTCCACAACTTTTGGAATTGACCCCTTGCTTTGTAGTACTGTACTGAACATAAAAAAACCTCCCTGTTTTTGAGTTTGAATTGACTCTCAAAATTACAAGGAGGTTTTTTTATACCCTCAGATTTGGGGTGGCTCATGTTTTGTCGGGATGGCAAGATTCGAACTTGCGACCTCCTGGTCCCAAACCAGGCGCGATGACCGGACTACGCTACATCCCGATTTTCTGAGAGAGATTTTTAGGTCTCTCTCAAAATCTGCGGAGGGAGAGGGATTCGAACCCTCGGTACCCTTACGAGTACGGCAGTTTAGCAAACTGCTGGTTTCAGCCACTCACCCATCTCTCCGGGGGGCTGAACAATGAACAAATGATTGTGACGTCTTTTGTTTATTGAGCCGCAAATATAGCGGTTTAACGTACTTTTAAACAAATATTTTTCCAAAAATCTTCATATTTTATCCAACTGCTAAGTAGGTTTCGGCTAGAATCTCCTCAATATCAGGGACAGAGCGATACAACTGCTCGTAAGAATTTATTACAAAATAATGGTCTTGATAATGGTCTATATGGTACGAAGTGTTTAAAAGCCTACGAACATCAAACGGATATTTAGGAATAGCATCGCTCAAACAATACTCGCTTTCACCCGCCGACGACAATATCCCACCACCGTAAATCTTGGTTTGGCCATCTTCTTTGATAAGCCCAAACTCTACCGTGTACCAATACAATCGTCCGATTTGTGCAATAGCCTCAGGCACGTCCATAAATCGCAAAGCTACCCGACTCAAATCCCCCATAAAATCACAAAAAGCCTGATTGGTCAGCAATGGTACATGACCAAAAGTATCGTGAAACATATCTGGTTCCTCCAAATACTCCAATTGGTCGGGTTTTCTCAACCATGTTGAGGCAGGAAAGCGACGATGAGCCAGAAATTCAAAAAAATCTTGGTGAGGAATTAGCCCTGGTACCACTTCTACAGACCAACCCGTTAGGGCTTGCAGTCGCGGATTGGTTTCGGTAATGAAATTAGGGATATGCTCCGCAACGAATCCTACTTTTTCGATCCCTTCCAAGTAGGCCCTGCTTGCAATAGCAGGCAACTGCGCCATCTGTCGGTCAAACAGTTTCCGCCACATCGCGTGGTCGGCGGCGGTGTATTTTTGATAAGATTGGTTCATGACTATGAAGATTAATTACAGCGTTCCGCGTAGTTCTTGTTCTCGTTCAATAGCTTCAAACAAAGCCTTAAAATTGCCTTTGCCAAACGATTTAGCCCCTTTACGCTGAATGATTTCAAAAAACAGCGTCGGGCGCGGCATGATGGGCTTCGTGAAAATCTGGAGTAAGTAGCCTTCTTCGTCGCGGTCCACCAAAATACCCAGTTCTCGCAACGGTGCCAAATCTTCATCGATGTGGCCTACCCTACTGAGTAAATCATCATAATAGGTACTTGGGATTTGCAAAAACTCCACCCCGCGACTTTGTAACTCGTTTACAGTATGGATGATGTCGTCCGTGGCAACGGCAATGTGCTGAATTCCCGCACCGCCATAAAAATCCAAATATTCTTCTACCTGCGATTTTTTCTTCCCTTCGGCGGGTTCGTTGATGGGGAATTTGATGCGACCGTTTCCATTACTCATCACCTTACTCATCAACGCGGTGTAATCAGTTGAAATATCTTTGTCGTCAAAGGATACCAATTGATTGAATCCCATGACGTTGGCGTAAAAATCTACCCACGGCAACATTTCATTCCAACCTACATTTCCGACCATGTGATCCACAAATTTTAACCCCGTTTCTGACGGACGATAAGCAGGGTTCCAAGGCTTAAATCCAGGCAGAAAGACCCCATTGTAAGCTTTGCGCTCTACAAAAACATGAACCGTATCTCCGTAAGTATGAATACCCGAGCGCACCACTTTACCAAAAGCATCCTCTTCAACAACTGGCTCAAAGTAAGGTTTGGCTCCCCGGCCCACGGTCTGTTCAAAAGAATAAACGGCATCGTCTACCCACAACGCAACGACTCTCACCCCGTCGCCGTGGGTGTCGATGTGTTGTCCAATGGCCGTCCGACCACCCAACGGAGAGGTAAGCATAAGTCTTATTTTACCTTGCTGCACAACATACGATTCACGGTCGCGCAGACCTGTTTCGAGTCCAGCGTGGGCCAAAGGTTGAAAACCGAAAGCCGTCTGAAAATAATGAGCCGCTTGTCGGGCGTTGCCTACGTACAATTCTAGATAATCGGTGCCGTTGAGAGGTAAAAAATCGGCGGCTTCGGTTGAAGGAGCTTCAATATCTGCAATGAGTGTTTCCATGATTTTATATTAGCCTAACTATATTTGTCTTACTAATTATTATTTTACTTACAATTTTATAGACAATTAATATCATTTGCAAGATTTCATGGAAAATTATTGCTAAACTCAGAAAAAGAGTGTAGAAAAACTGCCTGTAGAAAAAACAAAAAATTGGCCCCTACAAAAAATATGCAGGGGCCGAAGAAATTGAATCACATTGAAAAAGACACCCTCAGGCGTACTATGACCACAAAATCAAAAAGGTTGTTTGGACACTTTACACCTGCGCGCGATTAAATTGTGTAAAAAAATCTAGCGAATGAGGGTTTCGCATGGTATCGCGGCTGGCTGCCTTGGCGGGATCGGTACCCATTAAAATCTTTTTGACTGGCGCTTCCATTTTCTTGCCACTGATAGTATAAGGCACTTCTGAAAGTTCATAAATAGCATCTGGGACGTGGCGAGGGCTGAATTGAGAACGGAGTTGTGAATTGATTTTTTTCTTTAAATCATCGGTCAATTCTTGACCTTGGGCCAGAACCACAAACAGCGGCATGAAGTATTTTCCACCCGCTTGTTCCAAACACACCACCAAACTATCCGTTACTTCGGGCACGCTCTCCACGGCGCTGTAGATTTCGCCCGTGCCAATGCGCACCCCATCACGGTTGAGGGTGGCATCGGAGCGCCCGTAGATAATAATTCCGCCCCGGTCATTGATTTTAATCCAATCGCCGTGCCGCCAAATGTTGGGATAACTCTCAAAATAGCTGGCTCGGTAGCGTTGGTTATCTTTGTCATTCCAAAAATAAATGGGCATAGAAGGCATCGGCTGGGTGATAACCATTTCGCCAAGTTCATTGTAGATGGGATTACCCACCTCATCAAACGCCTCCAATTTACAACCTAACAAACGGCACTGGATTTCGCCAGAGTACACAGGCAATGTTGGACAACCGCCCACAAAAGCGCTACAAATATCGGTACCTCCGCTGAGAGAAATGAGCCAAACATCCTTTTTAACATGTTGATAAATCCACTCAAAAGCTTCGGGAGGCAAAGGCGAGCCCGTGGAGCCAATGCTTTGGAGTTGGTTAAATTTATAACCCTGCAAACTCACCCCCGCTTTCATACAAGCCAAATAAAAGGCCGCACCGCCACCAAAATGGTTGACTTTTGCTTTTTCGGCCAAATCCCACAAAACATTCATGGTTGGATATTGAACGGCTCCTTCATAAAGCACCAGCGTTGCCCCTGCCAACAGAGAAGCCACCGAAAAATTCCACATCATCCAACCCGTAGTGGAATACCAAAAATAACGGTCGCCTGGTTTGACGTTTTGATGGATAGTAAGAGCTTTCAAGTGTTCCACCAAACAGCCACCGACGCTGTGGGTGATGGCTTTGGGCTTGCCAGTAGTGCCCGAAGAGTAAACCACCCATAGAGGGTGGTCAAAAGGAACTGGCGTAAATTCGAGGGTCGAGAAAGGCGTTTTTAACACATCCTTCCAATTATCTGTTTTTGGCAATTGTGCCTCAGGATTTAGGTAGGGAACCAAAACCGTGCGTTTGAGGGTAGGCAACTGACCGATGAGTTGTCGCGTGGCAGGAAGCTTATCAAAGGCTTTTCCGTTGTACGTATAGCCATCGGCGACAATCAACACCTTGGGCTCAATCTGTTGAAAACGATCTAAAATCCCCGTCGTCCCGAAATCTGGTGAGCAACTCGACCAAACTGCTCCGAGCGAATTGGTTGCTAAAAAAGCCACAACCGCCTGCGGGCCATTGGGCAATACGCCCACCACTCTATCGCCTGCTACCACACCAGATTGACGCAGGTAAGCCGCCACTGCCCCTACCTGTTTTTCTAGTTCGCGCCAAGAAAGTTCTTTGAGCGGTTCTTGCTCCGATTGAAACATAATGGCAGGACGTGCCTGGTTTTTATGGCGGAAAATATGCTCGGCATAATTGACCGTTGCTCCTCTAAACCACTTAGTTCCGATAAAGTCCCTATTTTGACGAATAAAAACTTCAAAATACAGACTGTGCGATTTTACTTCACAAAACTGCCATACACTTTCCCAAAAATCATCCAAATCAGTGACCGACCAGTCCCATAAGTCATGGTAATTTTTGAAGTACAATCCTTTTTTAACAAATAGCCAATTTTGAAACTTTTTGAGATTGGATTGCTCCATGAACGAACGAGATGGCGTCCAAAGCGGTTTAACGGGGGCAAGGTCCAGCATTATGTGTGTATAAAAGTTATGAGGATTCGGATGGATTTTTGATTAAACGACCAAAATCATTTTTTTGAGATATATTTA
>JAIXPV010000221.1 GCA_027486105.1 Runella sp.
GTGTATGTGTCAGGTCTAACAAAGGCGACACCTTTACAAGAATGTGGTGCGCCTTCTCCAAAAATAGCGCTAAATGCTTGGTGACGTCGGGCTCGCAATCGCTTAAGCCTACTACTCGGCGTTGGTCGGCGGTGCGGCGGGCGGGGTCCAAATAAATCCAGTCCACTTTGGCGCCCAACCGTTGCAAAAAAGCCAAAGAATTGTCGCAAATACATTCGATGTTTGTGGTGTTCAGGACATCGAAATTGTGGCGCGCACACTCGGCCAGTTTTTCGTTTTGTTCGATATAGGTGACCGATTCAAAATGTTTTGAAAAATAATAAGAGTCAATTCCCATGCCACCTGTTCCGTCGACAATCGTTTTGGAGGCCGTTTGGCGCATGATGTCAGCTTTATAATGAGCGGTGGCTTCGGAAGAACTTTGTTCGACCGACACGGCGGGCGGGAATATCAAACGAAGCTCGGCACACCAGCCCGGTAGTTTTGTCCGTGCCTTTTGCCGAGCCTCAATTTGGGCAATCATAAACTCTTTTTCTTGGCCGTATTTGAGCCGTAAAGAAGTCGGATTTACCTGACTGTTTTGTTGAATAAAAGCGATTTGTTCGTTAGATAGCATTGTACTTAGCAACGGCAACCACGAGATCGTGCTCAGTTTTTATGTCTAATTTTTCGTGTTTCATCAGTGCTTTCAAGGCTTCTTCTTTGTCAGACAAAGTGCCGAGTATCGACTTTTTATTCTTTTTGATTTTCGTCGGGCTGCGGTCGGTTTTGAACAAAAAATATTGGTTGGCATCCTCAAAGATGTTGTAGCCTACATTGTTGCAGTAAGGGGCTTTATAAGCGGTATTAATTAGTGTGTTGCTGCTTAATTTTACCTATCGCTCGCCCGCTTTTTTGAAATAATTATCGGCTTCGCGTTTGTAGAAAGGCGCAAAACTTGGTGGTACGGTACGCAACAGTTCGGTTTGTCGCTGTTTGTCTTTCACGTATTGCTCAAATTCCGCGGGTGGGTTGCGGGGCTGTGGTTTAGCCGTTTCGGACTTACGTTGCGTATCTTCTTCCTGTTGGCGCAATGCTTTTTCGGATTCTAATAGCCGCGTCACGATTTCCTCCTGACGTTTGATGACCGTCGGATTGATACGTTTGTTTACCAAGTCGGTTTCCGTTTCGTCCATCTTATCCATCAACTCTTTGACCTCATTTCCTACTTTTCGTCCGCCCTCCGAGCCTTTTTGAGAATCCATCAATTCCTTGAGCATCTGACGAATACGTGCCTGTTCAGCGGCCATTTGCGCCAATTGCTCCGACATTTGCCGTCCGCCCATGCCCCCCTGGCCCTGTCCTTGGCCTTTTTGTAATTGTTGGATTCGGTTGTTAAGCTGTTTTTGGAGCTCACCCAAATTGCCTGGGCTTTTTCCTTTTCCTTTGCTGCCTTTCTTGCTACCGCTACCTGGACTGGCCATTGCCATCATGGCCGCCTGCATTTGTTGTAGTGTTTGGCTGAGCATCAACGACAGGTTATTGATGGAGGTCATGGCAAACTGCTGTTTGCTGGTAGCCATGTTGAGGCGGCGCTCGCGGATGTAGCGCGTGCTTTCGGTCATGTGAAACTTCATGTCGTTGAGCTCACGGGTCACAAACGTCTGGATTTGCATGACGCGCTTGGCGAGAGCGTACAGACTGTCTTCTATCACCTTGGCATCATCTTGCAGTTTGAGTTGTTCCTGCGCCAGTTTAACAAAACGTGGGTCCTGCAAATTGACACCTCTAAAATCCTTCATGACGCGCTCTTGGTCAAACGAAAGGTGAATCAGGTTTTCCAGAATGTCGCGCAGGTTGTCCATGTTTTCGTCCATTTCCTGCATTTCGGCGCTCTCCATCGACTCTTGCATTTGTTGCGCCATCTTTTTCATAGACTTGGCTGCTTTTTTCTGCGATTGAGAGGCGCTTTTATTCTGCTTTTGCTGGAGTTGTTTAGAACTGTTTTTCTGTTCTTTTTCCACTTCCTGCTGTTCTTCCTTACCAGTGTCCATTTCCTGCTTATCGGCAAGCTCTTCGTTCAATTTTTCGAGTTCTTCGATGTCCTTTTTAGTTTCCTCAAACTCTTTATTTAGCTCTTCCTGCTCCTTTTTGAGCTCTTCTTGTTTGGCATCTTCTTTACCTTCCTTGTCTTTTTGTTCTTTGCCTTCTTGGTCTTTCTGGTCTTTTCCTTCCTGATCTTTACCTTTTTGGTCTTTATCCTTCTGGTCTTTTCCGTCTTTGTCTTTACCTTTTTGGTCCTTATTTTCCTTGTCTTTGGCTTCTTGCTCTTTGGCTTCTTTTTCGGTTTTCTCCGCCAACTTTTCCTGTTTTTCGGCCATTTCGTTCAAATCCTTCTGAATTTGCTCCGCTTTTTGCTGAAGCTGAAGTTGCTTAAACATCTCCAAGGCTTTCTCAATTTCTTTTTGAGCGTTGAATTCCTTGTTTTTTAGCTTATTCATCAACTCCTGCATTTTATCGTCCTGCTGTTGTTGTTGAAGGAGTTTTTCAAGTTGGTCGTACAGCTTTTTGGTTTCGGGGTCGAGCAATTCTTTCATCAGTTTTTGCAACTGCTCCATTTTTTGCTTCATTTCGGGACTTTGTTCCGCAAAACGTTCCTGTTTTTCTTGGGATGTTTGCGTTTGCTCTTGCATGCTCTTCATGTCGTTCATGAGCTCTTCGCGCTTTTTGAGCAGATCTTCGATTTGTTTTTTATCCTGAAAATCAAGTTCACGTTCACTTTTCAGACGTTGGTCGAGTTTCTCCAACTCTTTCTGTAAGTTCTTGGCCTTCTGGAGCGTTTTGTTAATTTGGGCTTCGGTTTTCTCGGCGGCCTTATCGGCTTCGGCCCGCACTTCTTCTTTGGACGGAACCGCAAAATCAATCATGCGCGATTTGGCCGATTTTGGCCCATTTACGCCATCATTGTCCCACACCTGAACGTAGTATTCAATGCGGTCGCCAGGCGTAAGACGCAGACTGTCTACGTACCATTGGAAGTAGAAAGTCTGGTTGGTCGTTGATTTGTTGAAGGGAATCCCGAATCCTTTATAAACAACCTTCTTCTCGTCGGTTTTGTCGCCTTTGCGGCGTAGGTTATAAAACACACGTAGGTTGGAGAAGCCGTAGTCGTCGGCAATATTACCGCCCAATACGAAGTAGTTGTATAAAGTTGTATCCTGATAATTTTCTAAAGTCAGGGTCGGATGTTTGTCGTTGATGACATTGAGGAAATAGCTAATTTTCTCGCGGTTATTTGACTCGTCGTTTTTGAGTTTAATTTCATAATTGGCAGATTTTCGAACATTTCTTTTGAACTCATATCCGCCCGTCAGTTTGCTTTCGGCCGTATACGCGTTTTTATCGCCTTCAAATGCCAAGGCCATTTCTTCGGTGGCGGCGGTGTTGAAATCCCAGGTAATGGTCGTTCCTTCGGGTACGGTCAGGTTACCTACATTGCTCAATTGCTCGGCAGGCTTGCCTAAATAGGCAGGATATTGAAGGGTTACATCAAACGACAAAAGGCTGGGACGCTCGGCCACGGTGAGTTTATAATCGCTTGATTTATATCCAGCGGCTTCAAACTGAAACTCAATGGCCCGTTGCACATTTTTGAAGGTATAGCTGTAGGTATCGGCGTCTTCGGGTTCGAGCTTAAACTTGGCTTTGTTGTGAACTACGTAAACGGCTTCAGGCAAGGCGCCGCCCGCGAGCGATACCTTTAAGGTAAAGTCTTCGTTGCGAAATGCTTTTAAACTTGTATTATCGAGTTTGAACGTAAACGGTGCGTCGTTATATTCTTTTTCAAAGTGAATAATGCGGTCAGAACTGTTGACAAAAAAGCGTGGATTGATCAGCAACACCAATCCAATAGCTGCCAACGGGTAAATGGCGTATTTGAGGTACTGACGGTTTTGATCAATTTTGACAGCATCCGAAAACCGTACGATTAATAATTGTTTTGATTTTTGTTGAATACTGGCTTCAATCAGATCGGTTTGGGCTCCTGATAAATTACGTAACTGCAAGGTATTGATGAGTTTATCGCCGATTTCGGGGAAAAAATTCCCGATTTGTCCAGCCGCTTCTTCGTCTGAAAGCGATTTACGCAAACCATACAAATGCACCAAAGGCGTAACTACCCACCGCGCCAGCGCATAACCCAAGATGGCTAAAAAACCAAAGAAAAGGGTACCACGTACAGCAGAGCTAAAGCGGCCGAAATACTCAATAGTGTTTACAAATAAGTATGCCGACAGCACAAAAGCCGCCGCAAAAATCACGCCTTTGACGAGTTGATTCAGGTAAAATTTCCGCTTATACTCACCTATGCGCTCCTGCAATACGGAAAGGGGTTGGGTTTTCATATAGTGGTGTTTTGAACGGTGCTTAAAGGGTTAGAATATAGCTTCTAAAGATAACAATAAATTTAACGCAAAAATGATGCAAAAAGTAGCAAAGGCTAAGAAAGATTCTGATAATAACGCAAATTGGGGGAAATCTATTGGGGTGGGGGCGTTTGCCCAGTGTGAAGGGAAGAGGGGCAGGGGATACTGGGTTGGCGGTGTCTGCGTTTGTTTACTTGCGACCAAACACGTTTTTACCCAGCGATTTTCTTTGAATTGCTTCGGCAGCGATCGCTGCAATATTTCACTTCATCCCACACTTTCTCCCATTTTTTTCGCCACGAAAAGGGTCTGCCGCACACTGCACAGGTTTTTTGGGGAAGGTTTTCTTTTTTGACGTTTTTCATCTCCTATACGACAATAATGCCTTCTTGTATGTCTCCGAAAACGAGGTGTTTTTGATTCATAAAGCGGTAACCTGAAACCCACGCCAATAGGGCGTCGAATTGATGCTGTGTCTTGGGAGAGTTCGCTAAACAAAGTTCAGGACTCACTTTGAACAACATTCCGCAAAGGGTTTCCATCTCGTTGGTGGTCAGTTTTTTATGATAATGATCCGACAGTAATGTTTGGGCGAGGGCTTTGGGATACACTTCGTAGGTTTGAATCTTCACTGTGTCCTTTAGGCGTTGTTTTAATTCCATGGCGCGCGCGGTTAGTCCGCCCAAAAACATCGGCGACATGGCCTTGAGCGCCACGTCGCATTGGCGGTAGTGATAATTGTTGAAACCAGCAATAGATTGATAAACAGCAGGTAAGGAAAGAGGGGCATCCAGAAAGAGGGTTGTCAGCGTCTGATGGTTTTTAACCGATTGATACTTGGTTATCCACTCAATAATGAATAAATCCGCGTCTTTTTTGTCGGCTTCATAAAAGTGGATTTTATGGCCGTCGTGGTGACAAATCACCGTATTGCCCGAGGTTTTGGAACCATAGTCAATCCCTGCAAAAGTGCTTAACATCAGCGTTTTGCGATTTTGTTGAGACTGATGCTCCGTTGCTGAGAACAGTGTAAGCGGTCAACGGTATCATTGCGTAATGCCTGATGTTTGGTGGTACGGCCGTTCATGCGTTTGCGCCACATCTCAAAACTGCTACGTTTCATCTGCGACCGCATAAGGGCAATGACTTCTTTTTCGGGTAGCCCAAATTGAGCCTCTATTGCCTCAAAAGGGGTTCGGTCTTCCCAGGCCATTTGTACAATACGGTCGATTTCTTGTTCGGATAAATTCATTTTGTACAAAGCTTGTTTGTACATTTTAACACTTTTGGAGAGGATTTGTTTGAGAGGGTAATTGCAGTTAGGAAATGTACGGTATTAGTGTAACTTATTCGCCAATTTTAAGTCTAATATATCTGAGCTACTGTAGGAAAATAATAGGTATAGAGAGGATAAACTTGTATTTTTGTATCATTATGATGTACTACAGACGCAAAATATTGCTTTCCATACTTGAAGTTTTCGGAGGTCAACTCAATAAGATAAATCTTCAAAAATTACTGTTATTATTCTCAAAGTATCAAGATAAACCATATTTTGAGTTTGTTCCTCACCGGTATGGTTGCTTTTCATTTCAGTCCAACTGGGATATTCAAGCTCTAAAAACGTACGGCAAGATTAAAGATACAGGTAAAGGGTGGGAATTGGAAAAAATGACTTCTTTTCGCAATGAATTGACCGCTGATGATAGGAATAAGCTCTCACATTTACATAGGGTTTATAAAAGTTTTTCAACGGATGAGTTAATGCGGGAAACTTACATAAAATACCCCTACTACGCCATCAGAAGTGAAAAGGCAGAAGAGTTATTAACCGAGGTTGAGTTTATACGTGTGATGAAACAAAAGCCAGAAAAAAAACATAGTGCACTTTATACTATCGGTTATGAGGGAATAACGATTGAAAAATATTTTAATAAGCTTTTGCTAAATGATGTAAAAATATTGTGTGATGTGAGGCGTAATCCATTGAGTCAAAAAGTTGGATTTTCAAAAAAACAACTAAAATCAGTTTGTGATGCTCTTGGGATAACTTATATCCATTTGCCCCAACTTGGTATTCCCAGCGAGAAACGTCAAAATTTGGTTACCCAGAAAGACTATGATGTGTTATTTGAAGATTATGAGACAAATTATCTGATTAATCAGGGAGAATACATTAAGATCATTTTTGACCTTGTAGAAAAGAATCAACGGATTGCTCTGACATGTTTTGAAGCGTCTTTTTGCCAATGCCATAGAAGTAAGGTTGCTAAAGCGGTTACTGAGCTAGAATATTGGAATTATGAACTAATACATCTATAAAATGGCTAAAATGCGTATTTTGATTACTGTTAAAACATATCCTACTTTATCGGGTAAATATGATGAATTGGTATGCACAGCAGGGTTTACAGAGTCGGGTGATTGGATTCGGATATATCCAATTCAATTCAGGAAGCTATCTTACGCAAACCAATACAAGAAATATGAATGGATTGAAATAGATTTAGTTAAAAATGTAAGTGATTTTCGTCCTGAAAGTTATAGGCCAATTACTCTTGATTGCGAACCAGTTAGGGTTGGTAAAGCTTCAAATGATAATAGCTGGCAGGAAAGAAAGGCTGTTGTTCTTAAAAAAGTCTATACAGATTTAGATTTGTTGATTGTAGATGCAAAAGATAAGGAGAAAAGAACTTCGCTTGCTGTTTTCAAGCCAACGAAAATTACAGATTTTACATGGGAAGCTACTGATAGAGAATGGGATAAGGAAAAGATTGCAACGATGAATCAACTAAGTATATTTGAACAAAGAGGAAATGACTTTAAAGTGGTGAGAAAACTTCCGTATAAATTCAGTTATTCATTTGAAGATATTAACGGACGAAAAAGTAAAATGATGATTGAAGATTGGGAGGTTGGAGCTTTGTTTTGGAAATATACGGA
>JAIXPV010000449.1 GCA_027486105.1 Runella sp.
TGATCAGCCGAGACCCGACTAAAATGAGTTTAAAGCGCAAACGCAAGAAAGCTGCTCGGGATGATGCCTATTTAATGACGCTACTGAGTCAACTTAACGTTTGATGCAATCACCCTATCTCAACGATGATTCAACGTTTTAAACGTTCTTTTTCTTCGTTACTTTGCCAAAATTGACTTGAAAATCAGTATTCCATAACCAGAAGCTATCTGCTTCCCCCGACAAAGACGAAGTGTACATGAAAAAAATACTGCTGGTAGAAGATGAAACAAGCGTTGTTGACTTTATAAAAAAAGGACTGACAGAAGGAAATTATGAGGTATCGGTCGCTTTTGACGGAAATACTGCCATCAATATGGCCCTAGAATCATCTTTCGACCTTTTTATTCTGGACATTATGTTGCCCGACAAAAACGGGCTTGAAGTATGCCAAGAACTGAGAATCAGAAATATCAAATCTCCAGTTCTTTTTCTATCGGCCTTGGGCACTTCCGAAAACATCGCCCTCGGCCTGAACATCGGGGCCGACGATTACCTCATTAAGCCTTTTAAATTCATTGAGCTACACGCACGAATTAACGCGCTCTTGCGGCGCTCCTCTCAAAAAGAAGAAAATAAAGAAGAGAAGTCTAAAAACGTATACCTCATCGGCGAATTGATGGTCAATGATGACGCCAAAACGGTCGCTAAAAATGGCAATATCATTTCTCTAACAGCCACCGAATACCGCTTGTTGTTGGTGTTGATTAAAAATAAGGGAAAAGTGCTTTCGAGGATAGATATATTGGAAAGTGCTTGGGATATTAATTTCAATTTGGGCACCAATGTTGTAGATGTGTATATTAATTATTTACGCAAAAAAATTGACCCCGAAAATGAGTTGATTCATACGGTGGTCGGGATGGGGTATATTCTGAAAGAAAAATGAAAACACAAACTAAAATAGCATTGTTATTGGGCATACTTTGTATATCCATTGTTATTTTATTCAGTACCATCATTTACTATTTTTTGAATAACTACTCCTACGTTGATTTTTATAAAAGGCTCGAAACTCGGGTGCGTATTTCGGCCAAATATAACTTCAACAGCGACACACTTGATGCAGCCTATCTAAAATCTATTAAAAATCAGCACCTCGAAAAACTCGAAAAAGAAAAAGAATATTTGATTAAAATAACGCCTCAACTTACGCTTGATTCGTTATCTAAAAAACATAAATTACCGAAAACTTTCTTAGAAACATTGTTGAAAGAAGGGAAGGCAAAAGAGAAAAGCGGAAGCTTTTTTTTTGCGGGCAGTAAAATTCAAAACGGCAACAATCAGCACCTTGTGATTGTATCGGCCGAAAATTA
Organism: Runella sp.; assembly: GCA_027486105.1. Classification (GTDB taxonomy): domain Bacteria; phylum Bacteroidota; class Bacteroidia; order Cytophagales; family Spirosomataceae; genus Runella. The sequence goes on from JAIXPV010000449.1 coordinate 1,356, forward strand.
CTACGTCACGCACCACCTCCTTTTTTTAAGAAATATGCTCGTTGGAAGTGTTGTGTTGTTGGTGTTGATTGTGCTATCGCTTTCGGTTTATTTTTCAAAACACATTTTTAAACCCATCAAAGAAATCACGGATAACGTAAAACAAATCAGCACCGAAAACATCCACCTTCGCCTCGAAAACAACAGCATCAACAACAACGAAATCAGCGAACTGATTAACACCTTCAACGACCTGTTGAGCCGCATTGAAACTGCCTTTGAAACCCAAAAGAATTTTATCAGCAACGCCTCCCACGAGCTAGGCACTCCGCTGACGACCATCATCGGCGAAGCCGATGTAGCCTTGCTCAAAGTCAGAACACCCCAAGAGTACGAGCAGTCGCTCAACAGTATTCTCCAACAGGCCGAACGACTCGACCAAATCACCAAATCGTTGCTTTTTCTGGCCCAAACGGGCTATAAAGGCAAGACCATCGTCTTTGAAATGCTGCGCATCGACGAAATTATCTGGGAAACTAAAGGGCTGATTGACAAGCTCAACCCCGACAATAAAATCTTTGTTGACCTGAACCTGCTGCCCGAAGACCCCAAAAAGCTGAAAGTAAAAGGCAATAAACAACTGCTGCACCTCGCCTTTGCCAACATCCTCAACAATGCCTGCAAGTACTCAAACAACAGCCCCGTAACGGTCCATATCGCCTCCAGCCACACGCAGGTTGTGATCATTATTGAAGACTTGGGCATCGGTATTCCCGAAGCTGAAATGGCTTACATCTACGACCCTTTTTTCAGGGCCTCCAACACCAAACTGTATGAGGGCTACGGCATTGGACTCCCGCTGACGCGCAACGTGATTAACCTTCACAAGGGCGAGTTGGTGGTTAGTTCGGCCCTGAATGCAGGCACGAAGGTGCAGATAAAACTCCCGCTGATTCAATTCCCACTCTCTACGACTTACCCCTACAACGGCCAATAGGCATTTGCCCTCCTTTTGGGATTGTGACGCCCTTCCTCTTTACCCACTCAACGCCCCCTTTCATTGCTTTATGTGGCCTTGTAGTATCCCATTCATAACCCTTCAGTTACCATTTGGAAACTATTTTATGGGATTGATGTAGAAAAATGAATATTTGTTTTTATTTTTTTTAAAAAGCCTCAAATAGCGGTTATCTCCCATTTTGGATATATAAACGCAATAAAGGTGCGGGTATAGAGATGTTGGTGGCAATATTAAAACGCAACATCTCTTCTTAGTTCAACAAAAAGCAAAATGGGGAAGCTGAAAATCATATATTAAGAGTAAGCGTCAAACAAAAAAACAAAAAAATGTACAAAGTAATCTTATTTTTAACTCTATTTTTAATTTCAAAATTTAGTTTTGGTCAAAAAGCTGTAATTACAACAATTTCGGAAACTTCACAAGAAGTTATTGATTTTAAAAACTCACAAGTTTTTAAAAATGTAGACTTTAAGAAATTTGGCACAATAAAACGCTATGAAAAAGTTATTACAGACAAAACGAAGGGTGAGGCATTAAAAATAACATCGAATAATCGTTTAATTACAATGATAGTAACAAAAAATCAAAAAGATTATGATGTCATTATAATTAAATCTATTTACAGTGGTAAAAAGAAAAATACTGGAAAATTGGAATATTATAACGAAAAATTTAGTATGTTTTTTTTTCAAAATTTTGAAAACGGCGAACATATATTTACAAGTCCTGTTTTTGGAACACCAACCGCAAAACAAAAAAACTATAGAGAATGTGTGGAAGCGGCAGAGAATGAATTAAAAAATGATTTTTTAGGAGATATAGCATTAGAAACAAATCCATTAGTGGGTATTGCAATACGAGTAGCCTGTGCTATTAATCCACAATGTTTTGACTAAACAGTTCCAATATGGGTTTGGAGGATAGTTAATTAGACGAAAAAAATACTGCCACCAACACAGTATTTATAAAAAAGGGGTCGGACGGAAGTAATTGAACATTAGTACATTAATCAATATTTGTACCGTCGGACGGAATACTATGAAGCAGTTGGAATTTACTCAACATTGGAGCAAAACCAAGCACCAGTTACGGGCTGACGAGTTCCAAATCCCCCCTTCTTCATAAATACTTGTACGTTGGGTGCAACCGCATAAAACCAACAAGACAATAAAAACCAATCCTAAAATTAAATGAAGATATTTATTGGGAGTTCGATTGAAGCAAGTAAAAAGGGACTTTTAGACGATTTAGCTCTAATTATTGAGAGAGCTGGACATACTGTTTGCTTATGGACAGATGTTGAATCTTTTATTGCTGGGGATTCAACTTTGGAAAGTTTAACTAAACTTGCTGATGATGTTGATGGGGCTATTTTAGTCTTTACGGAAGATGATAAAACATGGTACAGAACTGAGTATGTGTCAGCCCCGAGAGATAATGTTGTTTTTGAACTTGGGTTATTTATGGGCTGGCTTAAAAATACAAAAAAAGCAATAATTGTAAAAGTTGAAAAAGCAAAAGTTTTAAATGATTTAGCTGGAATAACTTATATTAACTATTCAGAAGGTGCAACACGAGAAGGCAAAAAACGTATTGAAAAATGGCTTGAAGGCATAAATCCAGATTCTGAAATTCTCATACCTACTGTTCAAGACTATTATCATCAAATACAAGAAATTAATGATATTGGATTTCACATTGACGACGATAGGCGTATTTTATCTTTCAAAACATCAGAAAATTATACTGGACTTTTGGAAAGGAACTATAAAAATAAATTCACAGTAATTGGACAAAAGAAAATTATTGCAAATTTCAAACTGGTATTCAATAATGATTTTATGTTTCCTGACAATGTAACAGATTTAAAAAATATTATTAGTTTTTCAATCAGTAGTAAAGTATGTTCATTCACGTTAGACGATTGCGAAATTAGCTCATTTGAAAGAAATGGCAAAAGATATGGTAGAATTAACTTAACAAAATACTTAGATATTCCTACTGGAACAGTTTTTACTGTAACTCTTAAAAGTTTAGTTCAAGAGTATGCAAATATTGAAACATTCTCAGCTCGTTACCCAACAAAAGGATTTAGTGTTAGTTTAGAATATTCACCCAATTTTCATTACGATAATCAATATTTTAAAGCGAATACATTTCTTGATGTTCCAAACTCAGATTTAGAAGAACTTACTATACAAAAAGAAAGCGGTATTGAAACAAGTACACATGAATGGTTTGTTACAGGCGAGGGTATTGCAATCGCATGGTTTCCTAAATAGTTAACTCGTAGCGAACACAATAAGTAATTTTTAAACCCAAATAATATGCAAACAAAAACAAGTTCGTTTCAAAACAGGCTTAGTAATATGCGGGAGAGCATAAAATCTAATCCAGAAAGATTTGCTTCTATGAAAGAAAATGTTGTTTTTTCAGCACAAGATTGGAAAAAAACAGATACTTTTAATAGAGGTGGTTAATTTATCATTTGGTGTGTAGCTATTATTAAAACTACACACCATTTTAACAACCAAATAATGAAGACAAAGCCAATTTTTACATCAAGACCTTTACAACTCGTTATACTTCAACCGACCTCATTCTGTAATATTCAATGTAATTACTGCTACTTGTCTAAAAAAAATAGAGATACAAAAGGACTAATGTCGATAGAAGTTCTTGAAACCATATGTAAAAAGGTTTTTGATTGTGAACTTATTAAACAAGCCCTTGGTATGCGTTTTACATGGCACGCAGGAGAACCACTTGTAGCACCAATTTCATTTTACAAAA
>JAIXPV010000393.1 GCA_027486105.1 Runella sp.
CCACTGTGCCCCCACAATCGAGTCATTGGGTGTAGCAATGATTGTTCGAAAAGGCACTTTCTCAACGTATTCAACCTCGGGATTTTGCTTGAGCAAATCAATCAGGGCATCTATTTTGTCTGGTTTTTTTACCGTAAGGCGGTATATTTTTTGAAGTTTTTCAGAACCCGTAGTGAAGAATGCACGGTTCATTTTTGTCAGAACAAATTCCGTAGCAAAATCTTTTAAGAAGGGGAGTTCCCTCTCGAAATTAACCGTGGCCGTCAAAGTCTCGGCTGGCTTATTATTAACTTTTAGGTATATTTCTCCGTCAATAAAATCTTTGTTAATTTTCTGAGCTAATGAAAAATAAGAAAAAAGAAGGCTAAAAAAAAGCACTTGAACACGCCTAATCATACTATACTGATTTTTGGATGCTATTAAAATGTAATATTTGACCAAGACGAAGTTAGGAAAAAAACATTCATTTTCTGTTTTCTTTACTTCAACTTAACACTTGTAGACTTTTTAACTAAGTCCCAATCCTGCTTTTCTGGTCAATTTCATACATCCATTTTCTAAGATAAATCCGCCGCTTACCACATCTTCAGCCAAGTCAAAACTGCCGTCTAAATCAAGGTAACGGGTGTTGGAACAAGCAAATGCTGCGTGTAATGCCGCCGTAATGCTCAGGCTACTTTCATCATTACACCCCCAAAAAAGACCTATGCCCGCGTGTTGGGCAATGCTAGCAATTTCCAAAGAACTCAGGATTCCGCCGCATTTCATTAGTTTGATGTTGAAACTACCAAAAGGCTGCGGTTGCTGGGCTAATTGCAACGCATAATGTGCATCTTTCAGGGATTCATCGGCCGTTAGAAGCCGCCGTTCTTCCTCCTTCAACGCAAACAACTCCTGCTCTTTTCCAACTGGCAAAGGCTGCTCAATCAACTCTAAATCAACGACTTGTGTAGCATTCAAAAACTTTTGTAAATCGGCCAGTGCATAGCCTTGATTGGCATCGACTCTGATTTTGAGTTTATTTTGAAAACTTTCGTGCAATTTCAGAACCCGCTCAATATCTTCCTCAACCTTCTCGCCCGTTTTTACTTTCAACACTTTGAAGCCAAGTCGGGCGTATTCTGCCGCCTCTTTGAGCGTATCCTCGACCGACATGATTCCGATGGTCACGGATGTAGGCAGTTGGGTTATTTTTTGTCCATAAAACTCCACCACTGGTATACCCAAAAACAGCCCAAAGGCATCGTGGAGGGCAATATCAAGAGCGGATTGTGTGCCAGGCAAATGCGGAAAATGGCGTTTTAACTCATCAATCAACTGCCGAAAATGCCGAATATCTCGTCCTACAAGGTTTTCAAAAAAGGCAGTTTGGCAGTTCTTGAAGGTCTGTTTGCAAGTCTCTCCTACTACTTCTTCTGCTGGGCTGGCCGCGCCCCTACCCACCATGCCGTTTTCTAGTTCTACTTCTAAAAACACATTTTCCACGTCCGAAAACGTATAGCCGGCAATACTGTAAGGCTTGCTCAACGCCAAATTTTTGAGATAAGCACGAATCGATTTTATTTTCATATACAAAACACAATGATTAACGGCATCATAATCCGCGTCATCGGCGCTCCATGCTCAAATGCGCTAATTCTTTTAAAGTTGGCATCAACTTCTCCACCCCTTCTTCCAACGGTAGCAGCACAGGAATTTGCAGCTGCTGTTCATAATACTTTTGATAATCAAACACTTCTTGCGCCAAACAGTCTTCGGTATTTAAAGCCAAGGCAATTACTTTTGCCCCAAATTTTTCAATGATTTCCACTTCAGATTCTACACTTGGAATCCTGCCCCAATGGGGTTCGTTGTCAAAGTATATTCGTTTAGGTGCATGTACCAAAATAACGTGTTTGGCATTCCCTGAAATCAAAAACTCCAACCCACAGGGTCCGCTGGGGTTGCGCAGGGATGATTGCCCTTCTACCAAAATCACATCGGCTTGGGTCTCTTTCCAACACGACACAATCGCGTGTTCGACCTCTCCCGACACAAAATCGTTGAGGGTCGAGTCAAAAATAAATCCGTATTTACCCCCTTGCAACCAGCCCGTTTGCCCCGTATAAATCATCTGGGCGTTTATCCCTTGGCTTTCGCACACCTGACGAACCATCCGCGCCGTGGTGCGTTTTCCCAGCGCACAATCCATGCCAATGACCGCAATAATCGGAGCCGTTACGTCGTAAATTTCTCCCGTCCAGAAGTGTAAATCTTGGCGGGATTTGGGTTTACGAACATCCATCAACTGCACTTGATATTGCGCCGCCAAAGCCACCAGTTCAGGTTTTTCGCTCAAGTATTCGTGCAACCCGTTGACGATGGAAATCTGCTGTTGGATAGCTTCTTTTACTATACCAAACATATTTTCGGGTAAAACACCACCCACCGTTGCTACTCCAATAATGAGATAATCAACCCGTTGCAACTGAACAAGGGCGCTTGACAATGAATCAAAAATGGGGATATTTCTGACTTTCCCGTCCAGCACATCACCTGCGTCGCGCCCCGCTGTGGGCGGGTCTATTACTCCGACGATTTCATAACGCTCAGTGCCCCGAATCAAGCCGTGGGCCGTTTTGGCATCGTTGGTAGTGAGCAGGCCGTTGGTTAAAATAATTGCTTTGTTCATGATGTGTACCTCTTCTTTAAGCCTCACAAAAAGGCGTTTAGGCTTTGTTGACTGCTATTTTCTTTTGATAAATACCCCCGGGAATATACCAGTGGTTTTCTGCGACTCATAAACGAGTTGACCATTGATCCACACTTTTTCAATCCCCGACGAAAGCGCGGTAGAATTTTGAATATTGGCGTTGTCTTTCACGGTTTCGGGGTTTAGCAGCACCAAATCGGCATAGTACCCCGATTGTACAATTCCACGGTCAGTAATCCCTAAATGCTCCGCCGTTAGCCCCGTCATTTTGTGAATGGCGGTTTCTAAGGGTATGATTTTTTTTTCACGCACATACGTTCCCAATACCCGCGTAAAAGCCCCATGGCCACGGGGATGCCCCCGCCATGCGCCATCGGAACAGATATTTACGTGCGACCAACTCATGAATGCAGCAATGTCGAGCTCATCCATCGACTTGCCCATAATTGCCTCAATTCCACCCTCATAATCTGGATTTCTCTCCTCAAACTCTGCGGCTTGTGCAATCAAAGCCATCAGAGTTTGGGCGGGTTTTTCTTGGCGAAGCGTGGCAATTTGAGAAAGGGTTTTGCCGGCGTAAGCCTTATTGGGCGCAAAACGCACGACAACCGATTTTTCGGGGTCACATAGTTGAGTTACGGCAAACTCAGCACTTGTACTATTTGTATAATCGCGGTTGGGAAAAAGCACCCGCAACGTAGAATTCCAAAAATCGTACGGGTAACAGTCGGCCGTGATATTTATACCTTGAGCGCGGGCCTTTTGGAGCTTACCCAACAACACCGACGCGTTTCCCCATTGGTCGCGTTTGGCAATTTTGATGTGCGAAATCTGCACGGGCATTTTGGTCTGTCGGCCGATTTCAATGATTTCGTCAATGGCTTCATCAAGATTAATATCCTCGCTTCTGATATGGCTCATGTACCGTCCACCCGACTCCGCCGCTACTTTGGCCAATTCCAATACTTCGTCTCGATTAGAAAAAAAAGCAGACTCATATTCCAACCCCGTTGCTAATCCCAGCGAGCCTTTTTTCATTTCGTCCCGCAGCGAGCTCTTCATCTTTTCTACTTCCTCTGGCTTAGCGGTTCGGTACAAACTCTTAATTCCCATTGCCTTGGCCCGCAATGTGGAATGTCCAGTATAGGTAGCGACGTTGACGGCTACGGGTCGTTTTTTGAAAAAACTTTGTATTGTATCCATCGGCATACTGCCTCCGTCTTGCCCCGTCACAATCGTCGTAATTCCCTGATTAAGAGCTGCAATAGCCTCGGGATGTTCTTCCAAGCCGCCAAAATGGTGGCTGTGGCTGTCAATAAAACCTGGTGCAAGCGTCATTTCTTTTCCCTCGGTTACGGTTTCATTCGGGAAAGGCGTTAAATCACCGACTTCCCATATCTTGTCGTCTCTCAAACGTACAGCCGCTGGCCGACTGGCCGTGCCCGTGCCGTCAATGAGTTTAATGTTTGAAATCAGTTCAGTTTTGGGCAACTTCAGTACGTTACCCGCCAAAACATCTTTTACCGCTTTCCTTACCGTCGCATCGGTAGAATTGGAAAGGATAATAATCGTTTGTTTTTTTTCGACGTTTCGGATAACCTCATTGAAAAATCCGACCCAACTTCCCGTGTGTGACAGCACCTTCCCGTCATTTTCGATAAACCATGCGAAGCCATAAGGATGCGTTTGGCTGTTGTTGAGTTTAACGGGCGTGATGGCCTCCTGCCACGTAGCGGCACTGACCAATTTTTGGGTGTAAAGCGCTTGATCCCATTTTAGCAAATCTTCAACCGACGAATACACATTACCATCGCCAACGACCCCGTCTAAACGAATTAAATCATTGGGCACATTCTGTCCATTTTTTCGCTCATAACCCATTACCCGATTGACGGGCGAGTGTTTCATACGAAGGCAATAAATGTAGGTATATTTCATACCCAACGGTCTTGTAATCTGCTGTTTAAAGAAATCTTCAATAGGCATACCCGCCACTTTCTCAATCACCGACGCCAGAATTACATAG
>JAIXPV010000563.1 GCA_027486105.1 Runella sp.
AAAATAAAGGTGGCAAACGCCCTGAATAACGTGGCGTAAAGGCACAGACGGCAGGAGGAAGCGGGTTTCGGGGCCGCCAAATAAATGGGAAATTCTTTTGTTGTTTTGTGATAATAATTTCCCGTACTTTTAGCGTTAATACGCTTAAATTCTAAACCTCTCACCCTAATGCGTGCCCTGTTCAGCAGTCGCTTCCAAGCCTGTTTTGTCATCCCGAAAGGGTCTGAAAACAGTTTCTTTCAGAATGACAAAGAGACTCATCGTCCTAAAATGAAATTCGTTCGCCTGTCCTTTTTTACGGCCGTCTTTTCCACACTTTTCTTTACACAATGTGGAAAACTCAACGAAATTCGGGTGGTAGGACGAAATTTTGAGGATGAAATTAACCTGGCTCAAAATCTGGTTTTTACGTTCAACAAAGACATTGTTGCCGAGGCAGACCTGAACAGTTGGGAGTCGACCAAATTTGTGGAGTTTATCCCTGCCGTGGCGGGAAAATTTAAGTGGACCGCCCCCAACGAACTGATTTTTTCGCCAGCGAGCGGCTTTGTGCCTGCCACCGAATACCGCGCCGAGCTGAGCAAAGAGCTGGCGAAGAAAACCATCGAAAAACGATACGATGTATCTGGCGAAGAAATCGAATTTCATACGCCATATCTCCAACTCACCGAAGCCGAAACCTACTGGACCAAATCGCGTGAAACGGGCAAGGCTTTGGCCAAGGCTAAATTGCATTTCAACTACGCCGTTAATGGCGGTGACGTAGGCGGAAAGTTGAAGGTAAAAAGCGAAGACAAACCGCTTACTTCTTCCATTACGCAAACACAGACATCGGAGGCCGTTACGGTTTCGTTGAACGATGCTACCGCTGATAAAAATGAGCAGCCGCTGGAACTGTCGGTTGAGAAAGGGTTGAAGGTACCCAATACCGCTTATGCAAGCAAAGAGGACATCACGCTCTCCAGCACGATTCCGTCGGCCACCACTCTCGAAGTAAAAGAGGTAAAAACAGGTTTTGAGAACAACCGGGGCGTGGTGCGTATCGTAACCACGCAGGAGCTTCAAAATGTAGATTTGTCGACGTTTTATACCATTCAACCCGCCGTACAAACCAAGGCCGAGCTGACCGAAAACGGTTTTGTCATTCGGGGAGATTTTAACGAAACCGATACCTACGTATTGACCCTCACCGACCAAGTGAAAGGTGTTTTGGGGGCGAGCTTAGAAGAGGCGGTCAGCAAAGACCTGTTTTTTGGCATGATGCCCGCAAGCATTGCATTTGCCAACAAAAAAGCGGTGTATCTTTCTTCTAAGGGCGCGCGCAACGTAGGTGTTCAAATTGTGAACGTGCCTAAAGTTCAGGTAAAAATTGCTAAGATTTACGAAAATAACATTTTGCAGTACCTGCGCAATAATCGTTATGAAGAGTACGGCTACTTGGGCGGCGACGATAATTGGGGGCCTACGGGCGCATATAATTACCAGGAAGATGACAACCAATCTTACAGCGACCTGATCGTCGATAAAACCGTTGAAACCGATAATCTGCCCAAAGTAAAGGGCGTTTCGGCCCTCAATCTGGGTCTGCCAGATGCACCCAATGCTTTTCGCGGTATTTATCTAGTAACCGTTCAGTCGAAAGATGAGCAATACCAACGCGCCAACAAATTGGTGTCATTGTCCGATATTGGACTGATTGCGAAGCAAGGAAAAGACGAGCTTTGGGTGTTTACTAATTCCATCAAAACCGCCGAGCCACTGGATAAGCTAGAAATTAGCCTTATTTCTTCCAATAATCAGACTGTACTGACGGGAAAAACCGATAATAAAGGTGTAGTTAAATTTGAAAAATTATCGGAAAAAGCCCCGAATTTTTCCATTGCCATGGTGGTTGCCCACAGTGGCGAGGCCCAAAGCCGCGATGCTGATTTTAATTATCTCCTTCTGGCAGATACGCAGGTCGAAACATCGCGTTTTGAAGTGGAAGGCAAGCGCGACAATAATTCGGGTTTTGAAGCTTTTATCTACGGCGACCGTGATATTTATCGCCCTGGAGAGACGATTCACTTTAATACCGTGGTGCGACAGCAAAACTGGAAGAGCGTAGGAGAGGTGCCTCTGAAAATTAAAGTTTTGCTGCCCAATGGAAAAGAACTCAAAACTTATCGCGTCACTACCAACGGCGAAGGCGCGGTAGAAACGTCTTTGGTGCTCGATAAAGCCGCCGTAACAGGTGGCTACAGCGTTGAAGTGTATACGGCCAACGATGTGTTGTTAGCTTCTAAAAAGCTGAATATTGAGGAGTTTATGCCCGACCGCATCAAGGTAAACGCCAAAACCAATCAGGAATTTTACCGAACTGGTCAAACCATAACCCTCAACGCGACGGCCTTAAACCTGTTTGGGCCGCCAGCATCGGGGCGTAATTACGAAATGGAGTTTTCGCTCAAGCGCAAAGCGTTTTTTGCCGCCAATTACAAAGAATACATTTTCGACATGCCTGACAACGCCGTTAAGTTTGAAAATGTACTGCGGCAGGGCGTGACAGATGACAATGGCGTGGCGAAAGAAGCATTCACGCTACCCAATGAGTACCGAGACATGGGGGTACTGGAAGGAAAAATTTACGTCACGGTTTTTGACGAAACGGGCCGTCCCGTTAATCGCCTCAAGCGCTTTGATGTCTTTACGCAGGAAGTGTTTTACGGCGTAAAAATGACCGATAATTACGTGGGTCTCAATGCGCCCGTGCCCATTGGATTGGTGGCGGTCGATAAAGACGGAAAACCCAAAATAACAGCTCAGGCGCAGGTAGAGGTGATTCGCATGGATTATCAGACGGTGGTGGAAAAACAAAACGATCAATTGCGTTATTCTTCCAAAAAACGCGAGAAAGTGGTGTATTCCAACGTCGTGAATTTCAAAAACGGATTGGCGGAAGTTCGTTACGTGCCCACGGTGTCGGGAGAATATGAAGTGCGGATACGGCGCACGAGTGGGGCGGTGGGGACACCGACCCCGGCCACGGGGTATTCAGTGGTCAACTTTTACGCCTACGGCTGGGGAAGTACGGCAGCCTCTTCGTTTGAGGTGAGCAATGAGGGCGAAGTACTCATGGAATTTGATAAGCCAAGTTATAAAGTAGGCGACAAAGCCAAGGTTTTGTTCAAAACACCGTTTGTGGGTAAATTGCTGGTGACCGTTGAACGAAATAAAATACTAGAACATACTTATATAACGACCGATAACAAGTCAGCAGAATTTAGTTTTTCCGTGGGCAGTGATCATTTGCCTAATGTTTTTATTACGGCAACTTTGATTCGACCGTTAGACAACTCTAACCTGCCCCTGACCGTAGCGCATGGGTTTGCATCGGTCAAGGTGGAAGATGATGATACAAAATTGCCCGTAGAAATCATGGCCGTAGAAAAGTCTCGTTCCAAAACCAAGCAAAAGATTCGCATCAAAACGGCCCGCAATGCACAAGTCACCGTGGCCGTGGTGGATGAAGGGATCTTGCAAATCAAGAATTTTCAAACGCCAGATATTCACGGATTTTTCTATCAAAAACGGGCCTTGGAGGTTAGTAGCCACGATTTATACCCATTTCTATTTCCCGAACTTTCATTGGCCTCGGCGAGTAGTGTGGGGGGAGATGGTTATGATTTAGAAAAACGCATCAATCCGCTTTCCAACGGACGGGTCACTTTGGTGGCCTATTGGTCTGGGCAGCTGGACGCGGGCATGGATGGTGAAGCGGAATTTGAAGTCGATATTCCCCAATTTTCGGGAGATTTGCGCATCATGGTCGTGGCTTATAAAGACAATGGTTTTGGTTCGGGCAACAAAAATATGAAAGTCGCAGACCCCATTGTCATTAGCACTGCTTTGCCGCGTTTTTTGAGTCCAGATGATGAACTGATTGTGCCCGTCAACGTAACCAATACCGAAAAAACAGCCGCCAACGTGCAGGTAAGCCTGAGTGTAAACGGCCAACTTCAGAATCTGCAAGCCAAAAGTCAAACGCTGAGTATTGCGCCCGAAAAAGAAAGTCGTACTTCATTTGTAGTAAAAGCCACGCAGGCAATGGGCACAGGCAGCGTAACCGTGACGGTCAATAACGGTAAAGAGAAGTTTGTCGAAAAAACCGAACTGACGATACGGCCAGCTACTTCGTTGCTGAAAACATCACAATCAGGGGTGATTGCTGGTGGCAGTTCAGGAACCGTTGATTTAAGTGGAAATGGTTTTATTCCTTCCACAGTTAGTAGTAAGTTGGTCGTGAGCCGCTCGCCAATGGTGCAATATGCCAAAGCATTGGATTATCTGTTGGGTTATCCACACGGTTGTATTGAGCAGACAATCTCCCAGGCATTCCCGCAATTGTATTTTGCCGACATCGCCAAGTCGATTGCGCCTAAGACCTACGTGGTTAAAAGCGGAGAGAGCGATTTTAACCCTACTTTCAACGTACAGGCGGCCATTCAAAAAATAGAAAGTATGCAGTTGCCGAGCGGTGCAGTGAGCTATTGGCCCGCAAGCACCGAAGAGTCTGCTTGGGGAACGGCTTACGCTACTCATTTTCTCCTCGAAGCTCAACGGGCAGGGTTCGAGATCAATCAATCGGCTTTGGGGCGTATGTTAGATTATTTAACCGTAAAAACAGGCTCGCCCGCTACCGAGTATGACTACACCTACGACGAAGCAAGTGGCTACACGCAAGTAACGATTGCAAGCCGCTCGTCGCTGTACTCGCTGTATGCCTTGGCGTTGGGCGGAAAAGCCAATCGCGCCTCCATGAATTATTACAAACAAAATCAGCAGTTGCTTACATCGGATACGCGCTATTTGCTGGCGGCGGCCTTTAAGCAGATTGGCGATGAGCGCAGCTATGTCGCTTTACTGCCTGCCGCTTTGGCCGAAACCCGCTCTGCGCGTCAATTGAGCGGTAGTTTTGCGTCGCCCGTTCGAAATCTAGCGTTGACGCTGAATACGCTGATTGAAACAGATGCCAGTAATCTTCAAATTCCTACGTTGGCGCGTCGATTGTCGCAAGCCCTCAATTCGACTGCGTACCTTAATACGCAGGAAGCCGCGTTCTCATTCTTAGCATTGGGAAAACTAGCGAAGAAAAATGCTGCGTCAAGTGTAACGGCAGTAGTGAGTAGTGAGAAGCGAGTAGTGAGTAAATTTGATGGAAAAGATTTAATAATCACTAAATCACTAAATCAAAAAACGCAAATCACAGCCTCTGGCAAAGGTTCCCTTTATTGGTTTGCGCAAAGTGAAGGGTTGAGTACGGGTGCGTATGTGGAAGAAGATGCCGGTCTGCGCGTGCGGAAGCAATTTTTGAGCCGCAACGGTCAGCCGTTGAGTACATTCCGTCAAAATGATTTAGTGGTGGTGAAAATCACGCTGACGAGTACTGATGGCTCGCCCGTCGAAAATGTGGTAGTAACGGACTTACTTCCCGCCGCCTTTGAAATTGAAAATCCCCGCCTGACGGAGCCGCGCGACATGCCATGGATTAAAAACCCAACGACTCCCGACCATTTTGACATTCGCGACGACCGTATCAATTATTACACTACGGCCAACAACACCCCGAAGACTTTTTATTACATGGTGCGGGTAATCACAAAAGGTACATTCACGCTCGGCCCCGTTTCGGCAGATGCCATGTATTCGGCAGATTTTAGAAGCTATTCGGGAGGAGGAAAAGTGAGGGTGGATTGAGGTTATTTTCGGGACGTCATTAGGGTGTCCCGAAAATAAATGTGGTTAATTATCGTTCCATTTCCAGTCTTTTCCCAAAATCAATTCTTTTTTAAGACCTTGGGCTACGAGCAGATCGCGGGTTTTGTTACTGTCCAGTTTTTTGGCAGGAAGCTCCGAGGCGTTGGCAAGAGCATAAAGAAGCATGGCCGAAAAACGCACGCCATTGATCATTTCTTCCCGATTGACGAGATTGAAGTTGTCGCAGTTGGCGTGGTAACAGCCGAACACATTAGGGGCTAAACGACCCGCAGGGGCGCCCGTTGGAATCCCCTCCAACATAAAAGGTTGATGGTCTGAATGTAATGCCGCACGACTGCCCACCAAGTTGGCAAAGTTGGCGTCTACTTTCTTTATTTGTTCGCCAACGGCCTGAAAAAAAGGAATCAGCTCATCGCGGCCCCCTAAGTTCATGCCCTGTACATTGTTGGTCATGTCGAGGTTCATCATGAATTTTACCTTGTCAATCTGCTTATTTTTAACAAGCTCTTTCACCACTTGCCGTGAGCCCAATAATCCTTGCTCTTCACCCATGAAAAGTACAAAATCAATGGTTCGTTTTGGCTTTAACTTAAGGGCTTTAAAGGCACGGGCTATGTCCATAATCGTAAAAGAACCAAGGCCATTATCGGTGGCACCCGTGGCCAAATCCCACGAATCTAGATGCCCTCCGATGATGATACGCTCGTCGGTTTTTCCGGGCAAAGTAGCAATAACATTGCGGGCTTTGATTTTTTTACTGACGTTGCGCATGTCCACAATGGCGTGCAAATCCGTGTCTACTTTTTTCCAATTCCTGATTTCTTCACCGCTTTCTTTAGAAATATTTACGGCAGGAATGGAAATCAGCGAGCCCGTCACGGAGGCGGTGCCCGTTAGGAGTACATTACCTGGAACTTGATTGACCGTAATAATCGCCTTAGCACCGTATTGAATGGCCAAGGCCGTTTTTTCGGAGCGGTGTAGATTCTTTTGGCCTGGCTTTCCGTTGATTAAGCCGATGTTTGCCAGGGCGATATTGCCTTTAATTTGCTCTTTTACTGCCTCAAAGTCTTCTTCTAGGCCGTTGCCAACATCCACAATGGCACCATTGACCCGTGCCTGCACGGGCGAGTGCGCCAAGGCTACAACGGGCACACTACGAAAATTATCACTTTTATTAGGAACAACTTCCAGCGTAACGGTGTCGCGCATCCATGATTCTACTTCAAACGGTTGGTATTTTACATCCGTATAGCCGTACTTTTTGAACAAATTAAAAGCATATTGCTCCGCTTTGGCACCGTTGACACTGCCCGTCAGTCGGTGGCCGATGGTGGATACCGCATGCCCTAAGGTTTCGTACGCTCGGCTGTTTTTAAGGACATCCTCGTTGATTTTTTGAAAGGACGAAACGTATTCATTGTCACCTCGGAAAGCCATCAATGCGACCAACAAAAGGCTTACTGAAAAAGCAGATAAAACTTGACGATACATACGGGGTTGTGGAAGCGTTAAGAACTTATAAAAATACAAAAAAGCATGCATTATCGTTTCTTCGCGTCAAAAGTAATTATCAAACGGTTAGGTGTGCCGCAAAAGAGCTGTGCCAACAGTACAATCTAAACACTGTTTGGGTTGGCAAAAATGCGTATAAAGTTCAATAACACCTTGCGAATCAAACGCTGTTTTCGTGGTTTGCCCCAATGCCGCCCATACCTCCGTTATGTGGTTTTTTTCGGTAGGGAGTTGTTCTAAAAAGTCCATCGCTTTATCCAAAAAAACGCGATTGTCGCGGGCTTCCGAATAAGCCACTAAAAGCGGAATGACGGTATTAATGATGATATTTTCAACCGATGATTTACCCAGTAGGGCTACTTTTGCCGAGGCTGCTTTCTGAAACAAATAATGTTTTTGCCAATAAACCGATTGCTCAACGCGTAGCAGCCGACTCAATTGTTCAACGTTTTCGGCATGAATGAACAACGAAAAAAAACTTGTTTGCTGTTGAATTAATGTGGCCAATTGGGCGAGTCGTACCGTTGGGAAATTGGCTGGACGCAAACGTAAAAATTTCCATTCGTGCAAACGGAGTTGGTGAGAATTAAGACCGTACTTGGCCGATAAAAAACTATATTCACGTTCTAGCGTCAGAGAATAGTCGTCCGAATCTTGTGCGTTGGTAAGCAGTCCCGACTGGCCCAACAACATGGCTTCCAATTGGGTGCGATTGTCGCGGTGCTTTTGCAACACTTTTAGCGGTAATCCCTGTGCCAATCGGAGCATGGGTTCGGCGTTGATTTTAAAGCCAAAGTTTTGGGCCAATAACTGATAAGTGGTTTCCTCCCAATCTTGCTGATTTCGCACCAACATTTCATGCACCATGGCCGCTTTGCGTTGGAGCCGTTGGAGTAGGGTGCGGTCGAGCATGGAGCGTTTCTGAATTTCGGGTACGTGTTCAAATTGACCTGCGCACGGAATCACCTCGTGGTTGTCGATGAGCGAATAGTATTTTTGAAGCAACAACAAAGAAGTAAGCGGTTTGAGCGCGAGTGTAGGTACCAACGAGCCATCGGGGCGGGCAATAGCGGTATCATTTTCCCAGACCACGTGTAGGATAACGCTGTCGTAGGCGCGGTCGTGCGTGTGGGTATGTCGGTGCCAATCTGAGCTGCGCAGGTGCATTTCGATGTTGCCCACCCATTCGAGGCCCTCGATCAACACGCGTCCGTTCAGAAAATCAGGGCCAGCATGGGTATTGCGCAGCCCCACGGCCAAAATCTGAAGTGCCTCCCCCGTAACGGTTTGCAGGTTGGTTTTTTGAAAATACTGAAATTGCCACAGGAAATACAGAAAATCTTCAGACATGGGCGTTGATTCAAATAGAGAAAATGTGAAAGCAGGGCAGTTTTTTGACGGAAAATCTGGTAAAAAGTATCATTATTTTTGTGACAGAAAACAAAAAGGACATGAATATTCTACCTTATTATTTATGGTCTAGAGCGGGTGGCTAATCGCTCAAAAATACCAGCCCAAATACCTCCAAGAAGACAGCTCAGCATTAAAAAATATATAAGCAATCTATGTAGTCTAATTATTTTATAGAGAAATTCTTTTGAAAGAGTGCCACGGCTTTTTAAGGTATTAACAAAAAGGTAATATTTGGGTGTTATTTGAAAAAAGGAAAAAAAGCAACGCTGCAATTTAGTAATCTCACAGGCGGTGTCATTATGCAAAAGACCCTAGTAGGAGAAGGTGGTTGGCAGCAGGACCAAACAGATTTATCCCACCAGCCCAATGGTATCTATCTGTTGAGGTTTGAGGCAGACAAACGAACCATAACCCGCAAGTTTATGATTGTAAAATAAAATATAAGGTAATTTTCAGTACAGCGGCAGTAGCGTCTACTTTGACGATACTGCCGCTTTTGCTAATTTTGAAGGGGGCCGTCAAAAAAAAACGCAAAAACCGTTGTTGTTAAAATGATTGGGACGCTTTGAACGTTACTTTAGAATGTTAGCAAAAAGCCTGTACATGAAACAGTTTCAATATATATTTTTAGTCTGGGTGCTGTTGGTTGGGGTGCGTGTGCAAGCCCAAGTCGTAAAGCTCTCCGAAGATCCCGCGCAGTTTATTGCCGATGCGCAAAAAATGATGGCTATGAGTGGCAGTCTGGCGCATGTCAAAGCGGCTAAAGGTCTAGAAACGTTGTGGTTAGACAGTCGTTTGACGCAAAACAACCAAAAAAGCATCGTTACGCTCTCGCGGCGCATGGTGGCCAAAGGCTACAAACCCGCCATGCCGCATTTTGAGCAGTTTTTTAGCGGTGTCAATGCGGCTTTTAACGGCACTTATGCCAACCCCGCTGAAGTGGATAATTACCTGACGGTGGCTACGCAGGTGGTAGAAAACTACGATAACAAAAGCGCGCTTAAATATTTCGAAACAGCGCGAAATCTGTTCGAAAATCGCCTAATTTATCTTTCAAATTTTAACCGTTTGTTTGCCTTCGAGGGTACGTTCAGTTTTCGATTTGTGAATGTGGTCACCGATGTTGCCAAAACCACCGACCCGACCAAGCCTGCCGCCGCCAATGACGGATGGGGGAGCGTGACTGCCGATTCGACGGGGTTGCTCAACAGCGCCACCGCTTACGAAAAAAAGCCTTTGCCCACCGTTACAGGAGCGCTTATCGAATTCAAAAATGTAAATTTGGTCATGACTACGGCCAATGACTCCGTTCCTATCACCCAAACCAACGGGCAACTGGCGGTCAGAGAAGGACTTTGGCTCGGAAAAGGTGGGAAAATGACGTGGGAGATGGCGGGCACGCCCGATGTGTACGTTACATTTGGGGGGTATAGTTTTAACGTAGGATTGCCAAAACTTATTACCGACGACGCAAAGCTAAACTACACGGCCAAGCTCGCTCAACCCGTTGATGGGCTTTTTGAGTACGAAAGCAAGCGGCGGCCCAAGGGCCAGCCGTCGCCGTATCCACGGTTTGTATCTTATCAGAACGACGCGCGGTTGAAAGGATTGAGCAAAAATATGCGCTACAAAGGTGGCGTGTCGTTGGTGGGTTTAAAACTGTCGAGTGGTTCGTTAAGTCAGGAGCCTTCAACGCTGATTATCAGCAACGGCAACAAAATGGCGTTTAAATCAACGAGTCGTCGGTTCGATTTTGCCGACTCTCTCATTACGTCGCCGTTGGCAAGTTTTGTTACTTATTTGGGCGATAAAGATTCTTTGTATCACCCCGCCATTCGACTTTCCTACAACGACTCAGAAGGGCTGGTAAAGGTTCAAAAAGCTGAACGGACGGGGTATCAAAATACCCTTTTTACCGATTCGTACCACAAAATGTACATCGACGCCGAAATAGTACGCTGGAGTTTCGTGAAAAATGAAATTGAATTTTCGGTCATTGCGGGCAAAAATGTCGTTCCTGTCCGTTTCGAATCCTTTAGCTTTTTCAAGCCAGAGCGTTTTCGGGCCATGAGCGAGCAGTACGGCTTTCATCCGTTGCTGATGGTAGCCAACTATATTTCCAAACAAAAAACGCCGACTTTTCTTGCCGAAGATATCGCCCAGTTTTATAAACGTGACCCTGCGGCGCTACGTACGGCATTCAGCCAGTTGAATGCCGATGGGTATTTGGCCATTGAGCCCAAAACGGGACTGTATCGAATGGCCAGCAAAGGGCTTTTGTACGTGTTGGCCAATAACAAACAAACCGACTTTGATAATTTGTTGGTGTCGTCGCTATATCCCGCCAACAGTACCACGGCAAATGCTTCTATTGGCCTTAAAGACAATGTGTTAACGATTCGGGGGGTTGATAAATTTACCATTAGTGATTCCCTGAAAATCATGGCGATTCCGTCAGATAAGCAAATCAAAGTCTACAAGAATCGGGATTTTATGATGAATGGCTTGCTCATGTCTGCCAACTTTAGGTTCAATGGGCGTGATTTGATGTTTAATTATGACAAGTTTTTTGTGGACTTGAACAAAATTGATAAGATTACGTATATCCCCAAAGAGGCGTACGATAAGGGAAGTTCGACCGAAGTAGGGGGCGATATTGTCTACGAAAAGTCAGGGAGAATCTTCCTGAACGACCCTGGCAACAAATCAGGAGGCAAGAAAAATTCGGTCTTCCCGCGCCTGATTGTGCCAGAAGGCATGACGGTTTACTTTGACCAACCCGATCGGGGAGAGCTAGCCTACGACAAAAAAGTCTTTTTCAAAATTCCGTCACTAGATTATGACAGCCTTGGCACGCAGGATATTGTTTTTATCGGAACCTTCAATTCGGGTGGGATTTTCCCACCGTTTCAGGCACAACTGCGCTCCATGCCCGACAATTCATTCGGGTTTAACTATACTCCCCCCGCGGCTGGTTATAAAGTCTATGGGTCCAACACCACCGTCAAGTTTACAAAAGAGTTGGTAATGGATAAGCAAGGATTGCGCTCGCAGGGCGAAATTTCCCACTTGAGTGCGCGTATTCCGACCCAAGCCATGTTGTTTATGTCGGACTCGTTGATTGCGAGCGGAGCGGAGGCAGAAATCAAGGAAGCGACCATTGGCAAAACTTATTTCCCTAAAGTGGAGCTTCGCAATTATAGCCTACGCTGGATGCCCAAAGCCGATAGTATGTCGTTGACAACCAAGGGAAATACCTTTAATTTTTATAACGCTACCACCAAGCTGGACGGACGTATTGTGCTTCGCTCTACGGGATTGTACGGCAAGGGCCTTCTGCGCCGCGACGACTCGGAGCTTACTTCTCAGGATATTAAATTTAACAAAGAAGGGTTTTTGGCGGGCGAGTCGCAGTATAAAATTATCTCAGCCACCAACGCTACCCGGCCAGTGTTATTAGGGCAAAATGTAGATATTGATTTCAACATCGTGAAAGGATTGGTGGGGATTGCTACGAACAAAAATTCGTTGGAAAACACATTGATGGAATTTCCGTTTGCCTCGTATCGAACATCTATCAACCGCGCGCAATGGAATATTAATGCCAAAACCATTGCG
>JAIXPV010000436.1 GCA_027486105.1 Runella sp.
ATCGCTTAACTGATGAAAACACTTCCCTTCTTGGCGGGGATCATCAATCTCAAAAAATAATTCGGCTACATCCATTTGTCAAAGATGCTAACTTAGTCCTTCATGCAATAACCCTATATGGTACATACCATAAGTTAGAATTATCAGAAAAATTGCTATTTGAACATAATAGTTGCTGGCTTCCATAAGCATAATCTGCAATTGTGATTATTTGTCCATTTTGATTTAAATTAAGGTCAAATCTAATGTCATACAGATTACTATTTTGCAAAGTCCCAGCTGGTATATTTACATTTACTAAATAATAATTATTCCCTATTGACTGACGTTGTGTTATATTTAACTGATTAATGATATTTTCACCAATCCTTAAATTAGTAATAGTATTATTTTCAGAAACAACTAAGCCTGTTAAATTACGGAAAATCAATGAAACCGCCTGAGCTGTAGTAGCATTACCTCTACTAATTTGTTGAGCGAAATTAATTACCTCAACTAATATACGAGGGTCATAGTTTGTTGTTGCTGTATTATTTAAGCACTGTCCTGATGCCAAATCTCCTTGCCTTAATTCTAAATGTAAATGGGGGCTTCCAGCTACTCCTTTATCACCTGTTTGTGCTAACAATTGCCCTACCGTAATCAAATCTCCCACCTTAACCTCTACACTACTTAAATGCAAAAACAATACTGTCTTATTCAAGGTTTCATTAAAAATAGCAAGTGTACCAAAAGCATCATTGCCCGCCTTCCTCACAACCCCACTTATTGGTGAAAAAACATTAGTTCCGATTGAAGCTCTGTAATCAATACCTTTATGTAAGCATCCATTGTGATTTAGGTTATTGACATTACAAACAATGCCATTACAGGCTTGTACATTATCATAGGCTTCCAAGAATTCACCATTAATCCAACCTGGATTAGGTTCATTGTTAATATATTCATTCCAACTTTGGTAATTCGTTCCAAAGATTCGATTAATGAGTATTAAATTTTTTCTCTGATGTGCATTATTATTAAAGGGTCCGAAGTAACGGACACCGCTATCATAACACTGCCCGAAAGAATTAAAAAAGCATAGACAGAAGCCTATTATTAATACATATTTCATTAAAGTAAAATTTTAAGTTTGAATAATTAGCCATAATTTAATTTTAAGCAAAAAATTTACACCTCCCGCCGCCGCGCCACGGGCAGTTCCACTCCATTGTATAGCAAAACATGCCTGCGTGTTATGGTTTTGATGGACTGTTGATTCACCAAATACGACTTATGGCAGCGCACAAAGCCGTGGATGGCAAGCAGGTTTTCGTAATACTTCAGGGTCTTGCTCAGGATGAGCCGCGTACCGTCGGTTAGATAGATGTGGGTGTAGTTACCATCACCTTGAAAGTATTCGATTCGGCTCAGCAACAGCTTTTGACCGCGTAAGACCGTCAAATGCGGTGGCTCGGACAAACGGCGCGATGGAGGGGAGTGTGATAACATAGCCTGTTGCGGGTTTTTAAGTGAGCCAAACTAGCATACTTTTTGGCAACCTGCAACACGGATTCAATAGTAGGTACAATTTGGGAAAATAGCGAATAATTTGGGCATTGGCCTGCTACATTTCTCCAAGCCACCTTCTTACAGCGGCTTCTTTTTGGCGTGCTACGTCCACTCTATCACCATTACTGAGGGTCATTTTGCGACTTTTGGCATCATGGTGTTTCACTTCTATTCGGTTCACAATATGGCTTTGGTGCACCCGCATGAAGTTTGGGTTTCTCTCGGTTAAAAAATCATAAAAACCGATGCGCTCATAGCCTCTTATCCGGGGGCGGTTGCGGAGGTAGATGAAGGTAGTGGTACGCCAATCACGATCGGTGGCAATATAGATGATGTCGGCGGCATGTACTTGAACGTAGGTGTTGGAAGAGGTACGAATCATGAGTGGGGTTTTAATAAAATCCCCCGATTTCATAAGTTCTACCCCTATCTCGTATTGATTTTTGAGCTGCTCTTGGGTTGGGGATTCAGCAAACAGCAGGGCTTGCGCTACAGCCATGCGCAGTTTGGGAATTCGGATGGGTTTTTCGAGCACGGGCAGGGCTGCATACCGCAGGGCATACAGGGCATAGGGCTTGGTAGGGTCGGCGAGGTAGCCGGAAATGAAAATCACGTGGCAGCTAAGGGCATTGGCGTGGAGGAGGTCATCAATGAGGTTGAATCCCGTTTTATCTACTTCATTGAATTCAATATCCAAAAACAACAGATCGGGTTTGAATCGGCAAACCGCCTCAAAAGTAGAAGTCAGCGTGTCGGCTTCGGCGACGACGTTCAGTTCGGGGCAGTGGTCCTGTACGATGGCCCTGATGAGGCTGCGGTCACGTTCAGCGTCGTCGGCAATGATGGCAGAAAGTTGTTTCATGATGGTTTACAGTAGATTATGAAAGATTGTCTTTAAAGCTAAGCGTAACGACCGTACCGCCGCCAGCGCGGTCGGTGGTATGAATGTTGACCTGATAGCCGAGCTGATTGAGTACCATAGCGCGTTTATGAACCAGATTGGTACCCTCCGATTGATGCCCGTGAATCCGCGTGGCTTTGTTTGCTTCGGAAGCTTTGATGCCGATGCCGTCGTCTTCAACGGTGCATATCAGAGCCTCCTGTGCCTCATCCCAATAAAACCTTACCGCCACCATTCCTTTCTTGCCCTGATTGGGTAAAACCCCGTGTTTGATGGCATTTTCGACAAAGGGCTGCATAAGAAGCGGTGGAATGCGGAAGTAGCTGGGGTCTGTTTCGGGACTTATTTCAATAGAAAACGTGAAGCGGTCCTGGTACTGTAACAGTTCAAAGTCAACGTACATTTGTAGGAGTTCGATTTCCTGTTCGAGCGTAATCATCCCTTTCTCCAACGATTCGCGCGAGCCATCAAGGGTCAGGGAGGCATTCAGATAGCTGCGCATCAGCACGCCAAAGTTTCCGATATTGTCGGCCACTTTCTCAAGCTCATGTCGGTACACCATAGATTGCAGCGTCGTCAGCGCGTTTGATGCAAAGTGGGGGTTCATTTGGGCTTGAGCGGTTTGGAGTTCGAGTACCTTGAGGGCGTAGTTTTGTTGTGCATTTTTTTGTTCCTGCTCCATACTTCGCCGTTGCTCTGCTAAAAGCTTTTTCTGTTGCCTTAACAAGTACCCACCTGCCAAGCCAGCCAGAAAAACCAACACTCCCGCGGCATAAAATGGGAAATAGGGTGAATGCCACAGCCAAATACGGACTGAAAAACGTACCGCCGCCACGGGGCTATCGTTCCCCTTGGAGCTCCCCATCCGCGATTTGACCAACATTCTATAACTGCCTGATGGCAGATTATCGAGGATAACAAAAGGCGATTCCTGCCATGCCGACCATTGTTTGCTGTACCCTTCTACCAAATAGCTGTACTGCGACCGAAAGGGCTTATCGCCACCCACCGCCTCAAAGTCTACCCGAAAGGTGTTGGTGCCAAAAGGCAACTGAAACACGCTGTCGCGCGCAAACTGCACAAAGGGCAGTAGCGTTTGGTTGAGTTTAGTGATGTAGGTTTGAGAAAGCTGTGGTTTGAGATTGAGCTTTTGAGGATCCAACACCGATAGTACCGAGCCTGACGTGATCCATACCTGCCCTTTACTGTCTTTATAAATGCCGTTTTGGCCCGGCTCAATGCCTACAAAGCCGTTGTGGTGGTTATAGCTTTTCAAAACCACCTTGCCACTTTTATACCAAGCTTTTAGGTCCATGATATACAAATTGTGCAGTGCCCCGATGAGCAGATGACCTTCATCAAGCAATCTTACCGATAGAATGTAGCCGTTTTCCTCCAACTCTGGCACCCCAGATATCAAGGTACGGGTACTATCGCGGCGACTGTCTAAATACATCAAACCACCGCGCATGGTAGCGAGCCAAAGCGTCCCACGTTTGTCAAAAACCATATCTGCGACGCAATTACCCTTATGTTTTTGGTTGTCGCGGCCATACTCCGTCCATTGTTTTGTATTATCATCGTAGCGGCTAATCATGTTGCAGCCACCCAGCCAATACACCCCAGGCTTTTCCAAGGCCATACTCAATACGAATTGATTGATGTTCATTCCTTCTTTGGCGGTGAGGCTTCGGTTCCGAAAAGGCGGCTTGTTTTCAAAAATATGCACCGCTTTATCGCTGCCTTGCAGCACTAGGTTACGGGTGGGGTCTTCGAGAAGGCAAAAGGCAATAGAGGTAGATTGGGCGACAGCAGGATTGGAACGCGTGATAAACTCAAACTTTTTTCCGTCGTGCCACAAAATACCGCCTCCTTCAGGTAGCCATAGGTGGCCTTGTTTGTCGCGAATAGCGTGGTAGTACCACTCATTGTGCTCTCCGCTGCGCCCAGAGAGTTTTTGGGCTTTTTGGATTTGCCGCCGTATAATATCCTGATAACCGCTCACGGTATGCAGGCGTTGGCCGTCGTAGCGCTGGAGGGGGTGGCCATAACTCGCTATCCATA
>JAIXPV010000158.1 GCA_027486105.1 Runella sp.
ATCGCTTAACTGATGAAAACACTTCCCTTCTTGGCGGGGATCATCAATCTCAAAAAATAATTCGGCTACATCCATTTGTCAAAGATGCTAACTTAGTCCTTCATGCAATAACCCTACAATAGTTTTAGTTTTTGTTTACACTATTTGTTTGACTCTCACCAACCCCGTAATCGCTTTTAAGCGCACAAGTAGACTATCCAAACGTTCGTTATTGTCCAATTTTATACTTAATGAGCCCTGTGAACGCACTCCGTCGGCTTCAAACTTGGCGCTGATAATATGGCCGTAATCGGCAATAAAACGAGTAACTTCCTCGACAAAACCTACGCGGTCAAAACCTAATATTTCCAAATGGGTAATCGAAGCCGAAAGGCGTGTATGCGAATGTATTTGCATTGTCTTGGCTGTTTAACAGGTTAAGTTTAGTGAACACTAATATCACCCGAAAGCTTATTGAGAACTGCCAGATAGTTTTAAACAGGGTTGCCCAAACCATCTGACAGCTTCTTAGGTTGATTACTCTAAATTTTCTTCTTAAAAAGTATATCTCAAAGTAACTCCGTAGGTACGTGGATCTCCTAAAATACCCCCAATTTGGCCAGCACTACCCGGAGCTACCAAAAGCTGCTCGTAGTAATCCTTATTGCCCAAGTTTCTACCCCAAATAAAAAATGAAATGCCATTGGAAGCTCTAAAACCCACTCTGCTATTCAGTAAAGCATACCCTTCAATGTCTAGAAATTGTGAAGGAGAAGGACTCGATGAAAACGTAGAACGATAATAGATATCAAGACCGCCGAAGAAGTTACCTTTTAGGCCCAAAAAGTTACCTTTTCCCGTAAGTTCAGTGCCCAACGATCCTGCATATTTTGAAATTCCTGGGAGTACTCCCCCCGAAATGTCTTTAAAAGCACGGTCTCCACCTACCTCTTCAATGGGCACGGGAGCATTCGTAAACTTCACGTATTTGCCATCGGTATAGGCAAAGGCCCCAGTGAAGGTCACGTGATTATTCACTCTGATGTTACCATCTATTTCTAAACCAATCACCCTTACTTGTTCGGCATTGGCCAAATAACCCCGATTTACCCCTGGTTCGGGCGTTTGTACTTGGGTCTGATAGTCTCTTATGTCGGTATTATGTACCACAATGTTCAACACTGAGTTGGCAGATGGTTTGGTTTTAACCCCCAATTCAACGTGAGAAACCGCTTCTGGTTTGACGGTTGCCAGCTCCGTTAATACTCGCCCCCCAGCCGTTGGCAAGCCACCCACGTTTATCCCAATCGGCTTGTAGCTTAAAGAATATGTAGCGAAGGCGTTAACTTTATTGTTGAATTTGTATTGCAATGTCAACTGACCCGAAAAATTGCCTTCGGAGGCATCAATATCAAATGTCTGGTTGCTATAAACTCCATTTTTAAGGGCTACCAAGGCGGGGTCGGTAGTAGCCAAGCCCCCATACGTTACTCGGCTGTAGTTGGCTTTTTTGGTGTCATTGTTGTATCTGATACCAGGCAAGAGGTGTAGTTTGTCAGTAATCGCCCAATCGGCCTGCGCAAACAATGCCACACTCGAACTCTTTATACCGTAGGTGGTTCTTATTCCGTAGTTGTCAAACAAACCAGGTGTTTTCCAAAGAGCACTCGTGGAGCTTTGGGCAAAACGCCATTGAGCAGAGCCTGCTTCTTCGGTATGAACTGGGTCAGTTCTCAAATCTTGCCACAAGCCAAAGGCCCCAATGACGCCGCTTATTTTGTCATTTATTTGACCCGAATATCTAAGCTCTTGAGAAAATTGGTCGTGGGCTGAGGTTCCGGCAGAGATAGAAAAAGAATTTAAACCCGTGTAGTCGCGGTCGTTAAGGGGATCCCATTTCCAATATCTCCAAGCGGTGGTAGAAGTCAGTGTACCTTTTCCAATTTTAAAATCGGCATTCAACGATAATCCGCCCAGTTCGTTACCTGCTCTTGAAGGTGTATCTAAGTCCAAGGTTCTTTCAAAGGCACTTTTATAAGGAAGTTGGTAATTTAAATCAGCAATAATAGCATTAAATTGACGATAAGCAGCCCGTTTGGTTGTCACTACTTTGGCCACTGGCCACCCATACCCCACAGGGTTCTGATCACTCACATCGGCAATAAACGTAATATTTATCTTGTCGTTGGGTTTGTATAAAAACTGACCTCTCACGCCAATATTATTAATATCGTTTATATTGGTTTGCGTGCGACTATTGTACAATAAGCCATCTCTTTGGGTTCCCACAAACGAAACCCTTGCCGCAAGTTTTTTACTCAACGGCCCCGAGATAGAGGCTTTTGCTTGAATGTATCCGTAGTTGCCATAACTTAATTCAAAGCTGGCTGTGGGGTCAAAACTCGGGGCACGGGAGGTTACGTTGAAGGCTCCCGCCGTGGTATTTTTTCCAAACAATGTACCCTGAGGCCCACGCAGTACTTCTACCTGCTCGATATCAATAAAATCAAGTGCCGTAGCCGCTGGGCGGGCATAATACACACCATCTACATAATAGCCAACCCCTGGGTCGATACCGTCGTTGGTCAAACCGTAAGTAGACCCTAAACCTCGGATATTGAGTGTGGTATTGCGCGCATTTGAAGCATAAAACTGGACTGTAGGTACTAATTCTTTCAAACGGTTTACGTTAAATGCCCCTTGGTCTTCTACCGTTACACCTCTGATGACCGAAATCGGAATCGGAATATCCTGTACCGCTTCCTGACGGCGGCGGGAGGTCACTACTACATCAGAAAGTTGATTGACATTTTCTTCGAGTTTGATTTCCACCCTGCTATCACTGATCAAAACTTCTTTTTTTAAATAACCTACCGAAGATACAAGCAGGGTAAAAGGAAGTTTTTGACCCGTTATCAGGGCAAACTCCCCGTTTATGTCGGTCGATGCACCGTTGGTCGTGCCTTTGATGGATACCGTGGCGCCAATCAAGGGGGTACTACTACGGGCATCAAGGATTTTACCAGATACCGTTGCATTAATAATGGGCGTATTTTGGGCCGATAAAAAGGAAGGAATAAAAGCAGAAACAGCCACAAATAACAGACTGATTAAACTTGGTGGGGAAAAATTTTTCATAAATAGTAAAAATATAGATTTAGTAGTTTTTTTATTAATACAATCACTCAAATTGTGTCTTAAAGCTTAATACCTATACTGGATAGAGTATAAGAACTATTAATACTTTATATCTATTGATTTAATATGCAAATGTAAGTTAACTATTTTCACAAAAACAAATGGCTGTCAAACATTCTTTAAATTATCTAATAGTATCTTACAAAAAATCTAAAAAAGCCCCTTGTTCATCAACAAAATACCAAGGAAGGCCTATTTTTTGGGCTTGCCTACGGAGGTTTTCCAACGCATAAAATTTATTGGAAGTATCAAAAATGAGCTTTTGTTTTCCAAAAACGGGAAGGAGTTCTTCAACTTTTCGAAAAGCGGTATTTCGAATTACAATATAATCTACCGCGGGAGGAACCGCATCTTGTACCGATTCCTCAACCAGCAAAATGCTTTTCCCCTGCCAAACAATGAGCTTTCCGAAGGGCAGATTCTTAACAATGCGAGATGAATTTATGACTGAAACCAGCGGCTGATGTTGTATGCAGCGAACGTTTCGTTCATCGTAAAAATTCTTAAGATAAAAGTTGAATGGTTGTTGATTTGGTTGAAGAAAAACAGAATCTGCCAGCAGCAAAGCCTCCTTCCCATTTACCAAGCTAACGACTGATTGACGACTAACTGAATGAACAACCACAATTTTTTGCTTAGAAAAATACGCCATCTCTTTCAATTGCAAAATACAGAGTAGCGCACTTAAGGCCAACGCATATCCTCCCCAGCGAACTTCCCTGTAATAAGCCAGGGCCAATAACATAGCAATGATTCCGTATACCAAGCTCAGTTCGACTACCGACAAAGACAATCCTTCAAGGGTAGAAAAAGGCAATAAATCGGTCCAAATCACGATTTCGTTTAATAACCACGTAACTCCAGTCAGCCCCCAACCCAGAAGAACCGATAAATAAGGTACCCACGAAAGTAGCAGGGCGACCATCGCAACTGGTAACATAGCGGTGGCCAAAAGCGCCACAAAAGGATTGGCCAACAAAAAATACGTCGGAAATTGATGAAAATAATAAACAGCAATCGGAAAGATGATGAATTGGGCCGCGAGGGCTACGGTGGTCATTTCCCATAGTTTGTCTACCAACCAAGTTTGGGGCGTAAAATACTGATATAAAACAGGTTGAAGGAAAATAATACCTCCCAGCGCCCCATACGAAAGCTGAAAACTTACGGAATACAACAGCATAGGATCAATGGCTAAAAGAATGAGAGCCGAGCCAAAGAGGGCGTTGGCTCCATTTTCTTTCCGCTTCAAAGGGTTGGCCAGCAGGAAAATCGTGAACATCAGGGCCGAGCGAATCACCGGGGCCGAAAGGCCAGTGAGCACCGCATAAAACCACATCGTAACCAGCGTTATACCCAACGAGAGCCACCGCCCATAGCGGCGTTTCTCCAAGCGTTTGAGCATACAAGTCAAAATAGAAATAAAAATTGCGATGTGAAACCCTGACACCGACAGCACATGCACAGCTCCAGCCGCTGAGTACGACTGAATCAGTTCGCTGTCCATCTCATCACGAAGTCCCAAAACCATTGCTTTCGCAACGGCATATTCACGCTCGGGAGGAACAAGCCTCCGCAAAGCCGCATCGCTCCACTCGCTTACCGAAAAAGCCCAGCTTTTATACCATACCCCCTGGTAGTCACCTGTAAATAAAAAGTCAGTGGCTTTCAGGTAGTGCTGATGATAAATTTGTTTTTGGCCCAGAAATTTTTGGTAATCAAACTGCGCAGGGTTTTTAGGTGACTCTATTCGCCGAGGCTGGCCCCTCACCAACAAAACTTGCCCATAGTGTGGTTTTTCGGCCATTTTGTCAAGGTAAATCAGGACTTTACCGTGCATTGGATACCAGCCATTTTCCCCTTTGCCACGACGTAGTTCAACCTCAACTTTATAGGTTTTGGCGCGGGTTTCGGGCGGAGAAAGTACCACTGCTTCATAGGCCCTTAGTTCTGACCAATTTGGCTCCGCAACAGCCTGCGGGGTTCGTATCCAACCCAATCCAGCAAAGAGCACTAGCATCAACGTTCCTGACCAATAACGATTGCCGCGCGAAAAAAGAACTAAGAAAAAAAAGGTAAAGAAGACAACGGCAATACCACCGATAATTGGCCCGTTGATTACGGGCAACCAATCTTCAGGAAGAGCCTTATGCAGAAGGATTCCACAAGAAAAGGCGATGCAACAACGCAGCAAAACATTCATCGCGTTATGACCAAGCGTTTACTAACTGTCTCTTTTTGAGTCTTAACCCTTACAATATAAACCCCAGGAGAAATATTTGTCGTTGGAAACGTAACCAACCAACTTGGATAATCATTGAATTTTTGAGTGCCCACCAATTGGCCCGTTATGCTGTACAATTCAACCTCAAAATCCGTAAATTCAGTGACGTTGATTTGAATATTTACCTGGTCGGAAGCAGGATTTGGGGAAACTTTCACGTCGAATGTATCTCCAAAAGGAACTTTTGAACACCAGTACTTAACCAGCCGCGCCCGACGGGGAGCTTTTTCAATCACAGCCATCATTCGTTCACTCTGGTTTAGGGTAAAGATATTCATACAGGAGTCTGGAGAATAATCCATGTAGTTTTCGGTCATATTGCGGGTACGAACACCCGAACAGGTAGAAAACAGCGGCCCACAATTCGTTGACTGATTGCCCGACTGAGCGGGGGGAGTATCGGCGCAATAATCATCACCGCAATCGGTGTCTCCCCATGTATGAACCAATCCCAACCAATGTCCCACTTCGTGAGTGGTGGTACGTCCTAGGCTGTACAGTTTACTAGTAACTGCCCCCCCCGATCCGAATACTTTGTAATCAATAAAAACTCCGTCCGTTTTTTCCAATAGCTCATTGGCACTGTCTAATCCCTTCACGCCAGTAGCCGATGGAAACTGTCCGATTCCAAGGTAATTATTACCAAATCGGCTAACCCAAATATTGAGGTAGCGGTCGGTGGGCCAACTTACAATATTAGCAAGCGTTTGGTCATCGGTAAAGATGTCGAAGGTGCTTTTAGCGCTATAATAATGACGCGTAATTCCGTTTGTTGGATTTCCGTCGGGGTCTTCATTGGCCAAATAAAATTCAATCCCCGTATTAGCTCCCACGGGGTTTGTATTGAAGCCCCTCGTTCCAGATTTTCGTTGGTAGTCTTCGTTTAGGGTTCTGATTTGAGCCAAAATCTGCTCATCTGATATGTTGCCATTATCTCGTCCGCCAATCGTCATGGTGGCATTGTTATGAACTACATGAACTACCACGGGGATACGTACTTGCGCGCAAAGCGCCGCTTGCCGAGCCCGGCGGTCGGTGGTAGCATTTTTTAAATAAGACTGAATGGAATCTTCAAGCATTGTGCGTTTTAAGCGCCAATAAGGGTAGCGTTTCGCAATGGCTGAATCATATTGAACGGCAGCACAGCGCTGCGCATAAGAAGCAAGGTGTAAAAAATTCAGTAGTAAAAAAACACGGAGAAAACGGTTGGCAGTGAGTCGTCTTTTTATCAGACCCCTCACTGCCAACTGCTCACTACTCTTTCTCTTTCTTTTCATATGCATCCAAAATGTCTTTGACGAGGCGGTGGCGCACTACATCACGTCCATCAAGCTCGACAAAGGCAATCCCCTTCACATCTTTCAGGGTTTCAAGCGCATCTTTCAAACCGGACTTTTGATTTTTCGGTAAATCTATCTGGGTTTTATCGCCCGTGATAATCACTTTTGAACTGGGGCCCATCCGCGTCAAAAACATCTTCATCTGCTAAGGGGTGGTATTTTGAGCTTCATCGAGCAGGATAAAAGCATTATTTAAAGTTCGCCCACGCATGTAAGCGAGGGGGGCAATTTCAACAATTCGGTTTTCTAGGTAAAATTTTAATTTTTCACCCAAAATCATGTCGTCAAGGGCGTCATAAATAGGGCGCAAGTACGGATCGATTTTCTCTTCCAAGTTGCCTGGCAAAAACCCTAAATTTTCTCCTGCCTCCACGGCTGGACGAGTAATAATGATTTTTTTTACTTTTTTCTCTTTCAACGCCTGCACCGCAATTGCCACTGCGGTGTAGGTTTTACCCGTACCTGCTGGTCCGATGGCGAAAAGTAAATCGCTCTCGGCTGCTTTTTCCACCATCAACCGCTGATTGGCGGTTCTGGCCTTTACTACAACTCCTTTAGTGCCGTACAAAATCACGTCTTTTTCGTCTTCCAATACGTGCGGCGGCGCCACGGAACCTCCGTTGGCAGTCAGGTAATGACGTACATTTTCGTTGGTGATTTTGCCATATTTCTGGTAATGTTGAAGCAGGGATTCCAGAATATCGCTGATGCGGATAATCTCGGGCTGTGTGCCCATAACACGTATTTCGTTGCCGCGTGAAATGATTTTACTCATTGGAAAAGCGGCAGCAACTTCTTTGATGTGGTTGTTTTCTACGCCGAGAAAGTCAACTAACGACACATCTTCCAAGGAAATTATTTTTTCTACCAAACGATGTAAGTGGTTTAATAATGATTGATTACGTTTTGTTGAGCTAAAACGTTGCGTTGCTGGTTTTAGCTTGGTGAAAAATACGTTTTTGTTTTCAAAATTACAACTTTTTGAGCGATTTTCCAGCGAAGATTCTTCCGTAAACTTTGATTATGAAAGGGTTGAATAAAATAGAAAACCTACAGAATGCATTTTGGGATTGAAACAATAAAAGGCAAAATATAGCTCGTAAAACCTGTTAGACAAGGGCATGTTTTATACATCTTACCTGTCTCGCTCCCACAAAAATGCTTAACTCAAAACTAATTTCAAGTAAATATCCATTATGCACAAAAAAACCTTTTTTGGACCTATAATTTCAAATAAATAAACATATAAGGATATAAATTCAAAAATAATATACCACTTTAAAAAAATGGCACATTTATTGAGAAGCCTTGGTTTGAAGCTGAAATTAAAACACCAAAGGCAATGCAACACCTACTATCTAACCCAAAAGCTTTAAGTATAAAGACATTTTTTAATCTATTATCGTCTTGCGTACTGGCCTATTTTTTACTAAACCCTGAGCTATCCCGAGCGCAAGCCCAAAACTGCGGACTAGGAGCTAAGCTGAGCGGATGTGTCGGCGTAGACTGCCCCCCGCTAACATTAGCCCCCGACGCCAACAATGACTTAATTCAGGACAGCAACCAAAGCGGCTACCCTATTAATACCACTTATCTTCCTCTTCCGTTCAATTGGCCAAACAATCAAGTCAGAGGATATAGCCAAATCTTTAACGTTTTGGTTGGTGGTAATTTCAACATAAAGGATGGGGGGCAGGGCGTACCTGCCGAAATCGAAGGGCGTGTGGCCATTAAAGGCAATTTAATCCTTGGCAACCCAACTAGTCCTTACAATTTTTACTATGGCATCGGTACCTCAGGCGGAGGAACCTACGTGGTTGCCTCCACCAATTTGCCCGCTTTATTGATTGGTGGAACCATCACAGGCTCGACCACTATGTTCGGTGTGGGCGGCACCGGCATAGCAATGGGTGGCACATATCAAAACAATTTGCCCAACTCCATCATTGTCACCGATAGCCTTGGAGTGAACGGAATAGGAATAAACATCGACAGTTGTTTGAACGATATTTCCAGCAAAAGCCTCTTTTGGGCAACACTCAGCCCTACTGGAACCCAGAGCGGCGACACATTAATCGGAAATAACAGTTCAGATGTACAGGTATTCAATGTGTCAAGTTGGAAGAATTTTCTATTTAAAAATATCCCCGCTGGAGCATCTGTTGTAGTAAACGTCAGTGGCTCAACCCACACGAACGTTCAAATGCCTTTGGTGAATGCAGTTACGCCTGCGACAGGTTCGCCCTCATTGTTTCGGTTACTCTTTAATTTTCACCAAGCTACAAACGTTATATTTACAGGCACTTTTTACGGTTCAGCTATTATTCCAAACGGAAACGCTACCTTAAACGGAGGGAATTTCGACGGCCGATTGGTGGTAGGCGGCAACCTAACCCACGAAGCCTCTGGAGGTGAAGTACACAATTATCCTTTTGTTGGAGAATTTCCCTGCCCTCCTGCATGTGTTAAACCAAGTTTTACCTTTTCTACCCCCACCTGCGCACCCGACCAACAATCCTACAGCGTAACTTTTAACGTAGCTCAAAAAAACGGCACAATTAAGGTCAATGCGGGTACCCTAACTGGGAGTGGCAACGGCCCATACACGGTGAGCAATATTCCTCCAACGGTAAGTTTGAAAATTACGGATAGCCTGACCACAATCTGCAAGTTTGACACCACCATTTTAGCCCCTGCAGCGTGTAATTGTACTCCCACTGCCCCAGTGGCCATCAGTCCAAACGTGTTTGCTTGTAAAGGCGATACCCTCCCGACGTTAAAAGTAACGGTACTGAGTGGAACAACCGCAGATTGGTACGCCAACGCTACGGGCGGCTCCGCAATAGCCACGGGAGTGCTAACCTACAAGCCTAGTGGCACAGCCAGTGTCACTGATACATTCTACGTAGAAGCACGCGGAACTACCCAAAACTGCGGTGGCATCAGTGTACTCAGAACACCGATTATCGTAACCGTTCAGGATTGCGACAGTCTCATTGATTTAAAACTCAAAAAATCAATCAGTAAAAAACTCGTGCAAATCGGCGATACCCTTCAATACACGATTAAAATATGGAACGAAAACACCAGCTTTGCCACGGGAGTGGAGGTCACCGACTCACTCAACGCGGGAGTCCAATACCTTAGCAGCACCACCCTGCGCCTATCTGATAGCACCGCCGCGGGCAGTTACAATCCCCTTACCTCCAAATGGACCATCGGCGCTATCGGGATAAACGGAGACACTGTAGCATTGACCATTAAAGTAAAAGTGGTGGCACAGGGCGTGTGGTTCAATACTGCCGAAATAAGCAAGGCCAACGAAAAGGATGTAGACAGTACACCTTTCAATCAATCAGAGTCAGAAGATGATCTCGACCGTCAGTGTTTCAGTGTACCTATCAAACTTTGCAGTGGTGAAAAAGCCCTGCTTACCATTCCCAGCCAGTTTACGGGCGTAGAGTGGTTCAAAACAGGTTCTACCACGGCTATTGCTCAGGGAAATCAGGTGTTATTGGAAGAAAGTGGAACCTATACATACACCTCCACTTCAGGCACTTGCCCAGCAGAGGGGTGTTGTCCTATCATTATAGAGGCCAGCGCTAACTGCTGCATCGTTATGTGTGTTCCGTATACAGCAAAGAAAATAAAAAAGTAAAGATAAGCCCATTTACGTGTTAAAAAGCCGCTCATTGGAAAGCGGCTTTTTCCATTTATAGACCTACGCCTAGTAAGAGGCACCTAAATAACTGATAAAAATCAATTTATTGAAGGTATCGTTTCGTAAATTTGCATCAAGAAGGTATGTTTTTTTTGAATTTTGATTTTTTCTGGAAGCTATGTTGAGAAAGTCTTTACTGGTAAGCGTGGGAGTCGTTTACTTGCTGATGAGTGCCTGTAAGCCCAAATTACCTCCCGAAGAATATAACGCCAAAGCCGCTGACCCTGAACTTTATCATCAATCGGTCGAATTGCTTACTGAAGTTATCATTCACGATATTTTCAAGCCCCCAGTGGCGAGTCGTATTTATGTATACGCCAACCTTGCCGGCTATGAAGCGATGGTGCCCGGCTATCCCGCATATGAATCATTGGGTGGAAAACTCAAAGATTTTACCGCCCCGCCCGCTCCAGAAGCCGACAAAGAGTATTGCTTTCCGTTGGCAAGTACGCGGGCATTTCTAAAAGTAGCCCGTAACCTTACTTTTTCGGGCAGTTTTTTTGACGATTACGAAAAAGATTTTTACAAAAAATACGAAGACATGGGCGTGCCGAGCGAGGTCATCGAAAACTCCATGGCCTACGGCGACAGTGTAGCCGCGCACGTGATGCGGTATTCCTCAAAAGACAATTATAAACAAACCCGAGGCATTCGATTTACAGTCACCAACGAACCTGGCACTTGGGTCCCTACTCCACCCGCTTATGCAGATGCCTGCGAGCCTGAATGGCATAAAATCAGAGCAATAACTCTCGACTCCGCCACTCAATTCATGCCCCCACGACCGCCCATGTGGACCAAGGATAAAAACAGTGAATTTTGGCGTGAAACACGTGAGGTATACGAAATTGGTAAAAACCTTACCGAAGAACAAAAACGGATTGCTTGGTTTTGGGACGACAATCCATTTGTCATGAATGTTGTAGGGCACGTGATGTTTGCCAACAAAAAAATGACTCCCGGGGGCCACTGGTTAGCTATTCATGAAACTGTCTCTAGAAAGACCAACGCCTCTTTTGACAAAAGCGTTGAGGGGTACGCCCTCGCCTCCATTGCGTTGATTGACGGATTTATAGGTTGTTGGGAAGAAAAATATCGCACCAGAAAGGTACGCCCCGAAACGGTCATCAATACCGATATTGACCCTAAGTGGCAACCTTTTCTACAAACTCCGCCTTTCCCCGAATACACCAGCGGGCACAGTACTATCTCGGCCGCTGCTGCTGAAGTATTAAGTTTTGTTCACGGAGATTCTATAGCTTTTACCGATTCTACTGAATTCAAACACGGACACGGAGTGTTATCCTTTAAATCGTTCAGAGATGCGGCTAAGAGTGTCAATATCAGCCGACTTTATGGTGGCATTCACTATCGCTCAGGTTGTGATGAAGGCAATCGCTGCGGCGTAAAAATCGGCAAACACGTTCTGTCAGTGGCCCGTACCCGAAAAGACCAAAATGTAATCTCGCAGGTGCAGTAGCAATTTAGCACCCACTTACTTTTCTTTTTTCTATCTCACCTCGCGGAACATGATCGTCATTAAAAATCTTAAAAAATCCTACGGCGGGCATTTGGTTATCCAAGTGCCCGACTTGGTTTTGACGGAGGGTATCCACTGGTTTAAAGGGGCAAATGGGTCAGGGAAAACCACATTTTTCAGAACCTTAGCAGGAATGTTACCGTTTGAGGGTGAAATTACGCTCGGGGGTATGGACATACGCCGCGACCACACCACCTACCGTCTCATCATCAATTACGGCGAAGCCGAACCCGATTACCCTGAATTTTTAACGGCCAATGACCTTATCCAATTCGTGGCAACCGCCAAACAAGCAAAGGCGAAGCAAGTTGACCAACTCATTGATACCCTCGGAATAGAACCGTTTTTATATCAACCTACGGGTACATACTCCAGCGGAATGCTAAAAAAAACGTCGTTGGCGTTGGCTTTTTTGGGTAATCCTAAAGTAATTATTTTGGACGAACCACTCATTACCATAGACGATTCTACGGTTTTAAAAGTATACGAACTTGTCCGCGATTACTACGCCCAGGGAGTCAGCTTTTTGTTGTCATCACATCAGGATTTTATGTTTGAGAAACTGCCGATTCAAACTGTTTTCCGCGTAAAAAATCAATCAATCCACGCCGAATCCATTCCGACTCATCGGCCCTAAGTACATTCGGGTAAACCCTACAAAGGCACCGAGCACCCCTGCTCCCCATTTTCAGTTTTACAGTTTTTTTGTTTTTCAGTTTAACATTTTTCAGTTCCCAATCCCCTTTCATCCCTTGCATTCACTTTGGAACATCCTCTATAAAACCCTCGTTCGGGAATATTACCGCCAAAACACAGGCTTTCTGTTTCTAAGCCTGATGTTTGGATTTGGTATTCTTCGCCCCGAAGACCACATTGCCCTATCGGCCTACGTATTTGCGTCCCCTTTTTTGTTGCTGTTGGTGTATGGGCTTTGGGCGTTGTATCATCTTAAAACGCTCTTTTTCGTGCGGCAACGATTCCTGTGGGACTCGCACGCATTTCTATACGAATTGGTACTGATTCCCAAATCCGTCCGTTGGGTTTTACTCTGGGGGATTCAAATGATGCTTTGGTTACCAGTGTTGGCATATGCAGCATTTGTGGGTTATTATGGCTGGAAACTGGGCCAACGAGAAGCCGTCATTATTACGGCAAGTTATTTACTAATTTTGCCACTCACGGGCATTTGGGCGTACGAATACCGACTGTTTCGCCCCAATCCCGACACCCGTCTCAATCAACTTTCAGCCTTTTTCAATCGCCGATTTACGAAGCCCTATTGGTCGTATTTTGTGCTGTATTTATTCAATAAAGCCCCCATTTTACTGTTTTTGACCAAATTTTTTACCTGCGTTGTGGTAGTGGGAGTTTGTAAAATCTATCCTACCGACACCTACGATGAGCGTCTGTTTTCGCTGGCTGGAGCTGCCATCGGCATGGTACACGTGGTGTTATTGCTGCATTTATATGAATTTGAGCAAGTTCAACTACCAATGCTTCGCAACCTTCCCTTTACATTGATGCAGCGATTCTTCAAGTATAGCGGTCTATTTGCAATACTTATGCTTCCCGAAACACTTTTTTTGGTTCGATACCTGCCAAAAGGAATAAGTTTTGTGTATGCGGCTGAGTGGTGGGGACTGTCAATCAGCCTATTATGGCTGGTTTTTGGACGTTTTTTACAGAAACACCATACTATGGAGCATTTGCTGAAGCTCGGCATCTACACGTTCATTGCGCTATACTTCGTGATTATGTTTCGAGTCCCTATTTTCATGATTATCGCTTTCTGCATGGGCGCGGGGATATTCCTGTTTCATCGGCATTATTATCGTTCCGAATACCTGATTGATTCTAATGCATTGGAACATCGTCCAGAAAATTAGCCACTACTCCTCCTGTTTTCGGGTTTTCCGAAACTGAATAGCACGGCTCGTAATACCCAAACGGTTGGCCGCCTGAGCCACACGCCCTTTCTCGCGGCGCAACGTCAATTCAATCGCCGTTTGGGTTGTCAAATCCCTCAATTCTCGCAAGTTCAACCCACGCTCTAGTATCTTTTGAATGGCATTCTGATATTCATCATTTGAAGAAGGTAAAGATTCTACTAAAATCTGACGCTCAGGGCGGTCGAGGCTAGGAATATCGGCCAATGTAATCGGGCTTTTTCCTACATGCTGGTTGGCTATCCGCTGAATTAATTGCTGTAGTTCACGCACGTTGCCATGATAAGAGCGACAAGTCAAATAAGCCATTAATGAAGCATCAATAGGCGGCAAGTCCCTTTTTTGGAAAAAAAAAAAAAAAAAACGCTGCGCCAGCAACGGTATATCTTCGCGTCGTTCTTCTAAAGAAGGGACTTTACAAACCCATGAAGAGAGGCGATAATACAAGTCTAGCCGAAATCTTCCGTTGCGAACCTCTTCGGCCAACAGTCGATTGGTTGCTCCCACTAGCCGAAACACCGTTTTTTTCCAAAAATTATCCCCGATGGGCTTATACATACCTTCCTGAATCACACGCAACAACTCTGCCTGTAAGCGTAGGGGCAATTCGCCGATTTCGTCCAAAAAAAGGGTACCATTATTAGCCAATGAAAAAGCACCTTCGCGGGCGTTGACCGCCCCAGTAAAGGCCCCCTTTTCGTGCCCAAAAAACTCACTTCCAGATAGTTCTGGCGAAATCGTAGTACAATCAACCAGCACCATATTTCCTTTTGGGCGGCGTGGGTCAAAATGGTGCACCAATCGAGAAAGCATCTCTTTGCCCGTGCCACTTTCTCCGATAATTAACACCGAAGACTCTGAATACGTCGCAATTTCTATCATTTCACGAAGCGTATTTTTCCAAACGGCAGACTCTCCAACGAGGTTTTCTTTCACAAAATCGGTTTGCATCAACCCCTCAATCGTATACCAACGATTAAGCTGCTCTTCAATAACCTGATGAATCAGCGGAGTACGTTCAAAATCATACACTTTTGATGCTCCCGCAAACAGCAACTCCCAGATCACTTCCGAGCGGTACATCTCGTTGTCAAAAATCACCACGATCGTTCGCTCATGCCGCTGAAACGCTTCCTCCAATAAACCACAGACGGCGTCGGAGGTATCAGTGGTATCCAGCAAAATCAACCCAGGAGCAGAGGCCACAAAATGGTCTTTCACACAAGCCTTGATAGTAGCAAGTGATTTCAATAACGCATCACGCGAACGTTGAGAATGGCGCGTGAAATCCTTATACCAAATCGTTGGGTACTTCATAATTCTGCGCGGTAAAAGATAATACGGGGTGACGAAAATACTAAAAATGATTTCGAGAACAAGTAAAAGACATAACTACTTACTAAACGGTAAATCGCCCAAAATACGGTGCGAAAAAATGTTCGCATTGCCGCTCAAAAAAAGCGAACAACACTTCGCCTCTATTTTCTAAAATGACCAAAAAGGGCGTTTTGGCCCACCGGCATGGCATTAGTAATCAGAAAGATCAAAACAATTCAATTCACTTTAACTTTTTTCAATCATGCACAACATTGATCGTACCGTCGGCGAAATAGGGTTTGAATTCGGGAATGAATTCGGACAAGAGTCTTTCGAATTTGGCAACGAAACCTTTGAATTCGGCAATGAAACCTTTGAGTTTGGCAACGAGATGTCGGGCGAAATGCACGAAGCCCTCGAAATGGAATTGGCCACGGAGTTGCTCTCGGTCAGTAACGAAGCCGAATTGGAACAATTTCTGGGAGGTCTGTTCAAAAAAGTCGCAAGCGGGGTAAGCAACTTTGCCAAATCATCAGCAGGCAAAGCCTTGGGAGGAATGCTCAAGAGTGTAGCAAAAAAAGCCCTGCCCATTGCTGGTGCTGCGTTAGGTAACTTAGTAGCACCTGGCGTTGGAGGAGCCATCGGCGGCAAGTTGGCAGGAATGGCTGGCAAAGCCTTTGGGTTGGAGCTGGAAGGATTGAGCGCCGAAGACCGCGAATTTGAAGTTGCTCGGGCGTATGTACGTTTTGCTTCTGACGCCGCTCGCCGTACAGCCCGCTCGCCGCAGCTTTCGTATCAGCCCCAACAAGCAGCCCGTACGGCGATGATAGAATCGGCTCGTCGGTATGCACCAGGGCTGATGAGTGCTCCAAGTTCGTACGGTAGCAATGCCTACGCAAGCGGTACCCCAACCGGGGGTGGACGCAGCGGGCGCTGGGTACGTCGGGGAAACAGTATTATCATTTACGGCATCTAAAAGCTCCTCCGACATGATTCGGGACTATCTCAAAAACGAAGCCCTTTCGATGCTCACCCGCCTGGGGCAGTTGCAACCTTTTTCATTGAGTACCCCTATGGTAAACGCGGCTGGTCCTTCCAACGAAGCACTCAGGGCCATCACCAACCATTTGGTAAGTGCTAAAACGGAACTCCGTAAAAAGGTACAGACCTATCTGGCACAATTGCGGGGAGAGGCTGACGAAACTTTTAACAATGCCGCTGAAGCGCAGGCCGCCTATGCGGTATTAAAGCTTCGTTTTAACAATATACTCGATCAGTTAGATATTTTTGCCGATGTCCTCACCCAACGTTCCGAACACCAAACAGGCGTCTGGATTGCGGGTTTAGATGTAGTAGCAACCGACGCACTGGCCCCGCAAGAGGGGTTATATGAGCTTCCTCCAGTGATGTGTTTTTTGGAACGGGGTCACGGGGCGGCCATCCGACGCGCCCGTACCCGCCTACCTGGGGGTGATTATAATCCCGTAGCCATTATCCAAGTACCACGCGAGCGAATGATTGGTAGCGGAATCGCCTCTTCTTTGATTCATGAAGTAGGCCATCAGGGCGCTGCATTACTGAATCTAGTTGAAACGTTACGAAAAGAACTCAAAAATAAAATCGCCCAAGCACCTCCCTCCCAACACATTGCTTGGAACCTTTATGAACGATGGATTTCTGAGATTGTGGCTGACTTTTGGGCCACGGGCCATTTGGGCATTACCGCCACCCA
The DNA here is from genome assembly GCA_027486105.1 of Runella sp. Taxonomy (GTDB): domain Bacteria; phylum Bacteroidota; class Bacteroidia; order Cytophagales; family Spirosomataceae; genus Runella. The sequence goes on from JAIXPV010000158.1 coordinate 17,058, forward strand.
AGGCTTGATGAATGTCGTGAGTTTACCCAAGTACTTTATGTTTCGTATC
>JAIXPV010000038.1 GCA_027486105.1 Runella sp.
AAAGTGGCAATCGTAACAGAAATAAAAAGAAAAAAAGCGGAGATGGGAGAAATCCCTCAACCAATGCCGCCAATACCAACAACCCACCGAAAGGGGGCGGCGAAAAGAAGTAAGTCAGTTTGGTCAAAATTCATTAAAAAAGGGATAGCCTCAGTAGGTTATCCCTTTTTTAATTTATTGATAATCAAGGTGTCGCTCCCCCCGTCTGTTCATTTGTTCCTCCATCAGATGGGTTGGTTTGAGAAAGCTTTTTAATGGTACTTTCCAAGGTCCTGATGGTTTCTTCCTGTTGGGCGTCGCGTTGGCGTAAATGCTCGTTTTCGGTCATTAGTCGGATTAGCTCCGTTTCGGTGGCGGCATGTTGCCCATTAATTTTTTGCAAAATCACGTCTTCTTTTACCTTAAAAAGGTCGGCCAATGGCCGAATGTAGGCGATTTTGGGCAAGTGTTTATCACTTTCCCAGTCGCAGTAAGTGCTTTGTGCCACGTTGACGGCGGCGGCTACATCTTTTTGCGATAATCTGTGCTCACGGCGTAGGTTTAGTAAAAAGGTCCCAAGGGTCATACATACATCAATAAATAGTGGATAGATACGCTCTTTCGAGAGTAGTCCATAACGCTCATGTATTATTAAAGTAGGGACGGCTATAGCTGTGTAACGGCGCAAGTTAGAAAAATTGTATAAGTGGTGCCTCTCATTTTCTCGAAAACTTATCAAACGGTCTTCAAACAAAAAATATCGGAAAACCGATTGAAAATATCGGAAAACCGATACTGTTTCTTAAAAAAAGTATAGTCTTTTGTGGTATACGTTCCTAAGCCCTGAAAACTACCGCATGAAACCCCGCGCATTGTTCATCCCTGCCGCTATCCGAAGCCACGTGCTGCCTTCGCTGTACTTGGCGGATTTGTTGGCCGATGAATACGAAGTATATTATGCTGTAACCAACCAAGTGCTGGCCGAAATCGTAGAGAAGAATGGCTATCAAGCCGTAATGAATTCAGGGCATAGGGTCGGGTACCAGATGGAGGCCTCTTTTTTGGCTTCCCAGAAACAAAAACCCACTTATTGGCGATTGCTGAAAGCCTACCGAAACGACGAATTGTATTGGGAACGTAAGCGTGAATTAGACGCGCTCATTGATGAGATTCGCCCATCAGCTATTTTGATTGATTTGTTTGTCTGCACCGATTTCTGGGTACTGAATCCCCGACGAAGTGAGTTTAAGATACTGTTTTTCAATCCCATGCCTTCTACCTATCGGGTGCAGGATTGGCCGAGCGTATCGGAGGGGTACCTCACCCCGCGCGGCGTAACTTCCCAACCCCTTCTCCATTCGGAAAAGAAAAGAAAAAAAAGCCCCTCTCCAATATGGAGAGGGGTTGGGGTGAGGTCTTGGTTTATGCAATGGGCTATTACAAGCCACCGCCAACGAATACAGCAGTTGGCAGAGGCGCTGCCTGATTATCCCTTGGCCCCAGATGCGACCGTGACGCAGGTGATTGCCAACGTGCCTGAGTTGATATTGGCGCCGTTGGAATTTGAATTTGTGCCCGAAATACGCAAGCCTAATCAACACTATTTGGGGCTGTGTATGCGGGAGCATCGGCTAGATACCGAGCTTGACCCTGTTTTTGACCCCGCATGGGAAGCGATTTTGGCTCAAAAACAGGATGGAAATAAGCTGATTTATTGCAGTTTCGGTACCTTTCACGAGGGGGCCGACGCTACGCTGTTACGCTTCGTGACCAACTTATTGGAGGTAATCCGTGAATTGCCGAATGTCCATTTGGTATGTTCTGTAAACAAGTACGTAATAGAAACCCTCCGCGCCCGAAAGCTGCTCACTGACCGCACGCACTTTTTTAGCCGAGTGCCGCAACTGCGGGTATTGGCCGAAGCCGATGTGTTTATTACTCACGCGGGTTTTGGGTCTATCAAGGAAAGTATTTACTACGGCGTGCCGATGTTGGCCTACCCCCTCGACCCGCACTATGATCAAAACGGTAACGCCCTCAAACTTGAATACCACGGCTTGGGCCTGCGTGGTGCTTTTGCCCACGAACGCCTTGGGGATTTGAAAAAGAAACTCGAAAGGTTAATGACCGATGGAGCGTTTCGAGAAAGTATGCAAAAATTTCGAGAGAACATTTTCGATACGGATAATCAAATTGAACTAAAAGTTCTTGTTCAGTAAATTGTATAAGTCACCTTTTAGAAGCGTGTTTTTGGCGAGCCCATAGATATGTTTTGGATTTTACATATGGGTTCTGTTTGAGTCTAGGATTTTGCAAAATCACATAAATACAATTTTATCACATAAACAAAAATTAAAATGAACAGATTAGCAGGCTTCGCACATTTTGCCCTTACCAGAGAAGAAATGAAAAGACTTAAAGGGGGTACTAATTATGATTGTACTTGTAGTAATAAGTCTGGACAAGTAACAGGCGGATATGGATTTAGTGCAAACTCCAATAAAGAATTTTTTGCAAAAAACAAAAAATTGGCTCAAACTGCTTGGGGATGTAAAGGCAGTCAAGTAACATGTGGTGCTGTATAACATTAATATGCTGTACTTTATAATAGCTTCCATGATAAAGATTTACCTATCAATCAAGTTTTTATCATGGAACTGTTAGGTAAAAATATTAATTACTAATCACAAATTAGTTTATGTTAAAATCTGAGAATTTTATAGCCCATCAATACTAAATCTAGCAAGATACCTATTTACATTCAGGAACAGAGTGTCTTTTTCAGTGTGATTTTCACGATTAATTTGTCCCTTATTTATTTTACGCTATAAAGTTTCAGCATTATTAAGCTGTTATTTTAACAATACCACTTGGCATCACTTACGAAATGTGTACATTTTGTCTGTTTGCAAGCCTTTTTCTAAGGCTATTCGCGCTGATTGACTTAATGTCAATCTGAAGAAATGTAAAAAAAGAAGATAGCATTAGCTACTTTTTAATGTAGTCTTTAATATTTTTATTAGTTAATATAAAAACAAAAATAAAATGAAAAAAATACTGATTTTGTTGTTGATTTTCAATATATCGTGCTCTTATTCTGATCAAGAAATAAGCAAAAATACTGAATGGGTTGTCGACAATGTTGCGATAGAAAATGATAGTTTGATATTACTTTCTAAGACAAACAAAGTGAAAATAGCTAATAACCAAATTGTTGAATTTTCATTTGCTTTAGACTCAGTAAATGAAAATTTACTCGTATTGAATAAGATAATTTTTAAGCCTGGAAAAGAGCAAATGAATAATGTAATATTAAAAGATAATGATAAGGTTGTAGTAAATTTCAACAATTCAATCAAGCTGGATTTGTCAAATGTTATACAAAACAAAGATTCTATCACCTCTGTTAAATGAACCTAAACCCAGCAGAAAAAAACGCAATTGAAGCTACCAATATACTTCTGTACCTGAGTAAGGTACACGTTACTGCGCGTAGTTTGCGCAATGCGATGTGGCAGCATCCTGATTTTCCAAGCCTAAGTGCGCTGAGCGATGTATTGACAGATTTCAAGGTGCCCAATATGGCCACGCGCCTTACACCCGACCGTTTGGCTGAAATACCGCTACCGGCTTTGGCACAATTGCAGGTGGATGGGGGAGTGTTTGCACCCATGAGAAAAGTGGATAGCACTGTTGAGTGGTTAGATACAAAACGTGGTTGGCAAACAGATAGTTATAACGATTTTGTGCATAAATGGACGGGCGTTGCCTTATTGATAGCACCCGATGCTACTTCGGGTGAGCGTGAGTATGCCCAAAAACGCCGCCGGGAATGGATTGATTCTTTGCGTATTCCATTCATTGTGAGCGCGATATTGGTATGTTTAGGCGTAATGCTGTGGAGTTTGCTTCAAAAATCCCCTTTTACCTCCCATCTTTCCTATTATGGCCTTTTAGTGACCAAATTATCAGGAACCATCGTAAGTAGCATGTTAGTTTGGTACGGCATTGACTCCCAAAACTCTTTTTTACAGAAAGTATGCCAAATCAACCGTCGCAGCAATTGTCAAAATATACTTCAATCACCCGCCGCCAAAGTAACCGAGTGGTTGAGTTGGAGCGAGATAGGGCTATTTTATTTTGCGGGCAGCCTGATAGCTTTGACAATAGGTATGTGGACAGGCAATAATATACAGCTTACTACTTTGCACACTACACTTTTTACTTTGACCTTACTTTCTTTGCCTTATACGTTTTGGTCGGTTTATTATCAGTGGCGAGTATCGAGGGAGTGGTGTGTATTGTGTTTGACGGTGCAGGTATTGCTTTGGGTAGAGTTTGGGTTGGGGATTACTGCTCTTTTCTCTAATGAAGGACAACCTTGGCTGACTTATGATTTTTCACCTGCTTCGGTGCTGTATTTGTTAGGTGCTTTTGCCGTTATACCTGCGCTTTGGGCGTTGTTTAAAGGGCACTTACAGAAATCCGTCCGCTATGATTCCTTATTTCGGGAATTTCAAAAACTAAAATTTGACCCTGATTATTTACAAGGCTTAATGAGTAAACAACGAGTTTTACCACCGATTTTTGGAGGGATGCACGTAATTAAATTGGGGAATCCTGAGGCTGAAAATACGGTGATTATGGTCACAAACCCTACCTGTGCGGCCTGTCGACGTAATCAATAAGAAGTCAAAAAATGGCTTGAAACCAATGATACAGTACAGATACAAATCATTTTG
>JAIXPV010000012.1 GCA_027486105.1 Runella sp.
AGAGGCTGAAAAGGGGAAATTAATCATCACGGGAAAACCCGAAAAACCTGAATATCAAATTGTACTGAGCGATACTGTGAAAATTACACCGAAAGTAACTTACCTCAACGACGTGATTTCGCTCAATTTTCAACCCGACAGAAAAACCCCCAACGCCACCACTCGCCTGACGGGTTATCGGGAAGGAACGGGCTTTAAAGGAAGCGGAGAAACCGCCAAAGGCACGCCGACCAAGTGGGAAGCGGCCTTGCAAGAACCCATAAAATTGACCGAAGCAGGCCGCGATACCGCCCCCAAACCCGTTCCGAATGTAGGAAAACCGCTATTTCCCTTTGTTGGATTTGGGAATATTGATAAACCAAAATCAGAAACGTTGTTGATTAAAAATGCCACCGTTTGGACCAGCGACGATGCAGGCATATTACCTAACAGCGATGTATTGGTTGAAAACGGCAAAATTGCCCGCATTGGCAACAACCTCTCTGCCGCCAACGCCCGCGTGATTGATGGCACCGGCAAACACCTGACCCCAGGTATCATCGACGAGCACTCCCACATCGCGCTTTTCTCCATCAACGAAGGTGGCCAATCCAGCTCTGCCGAAGTTCGCATGAGCGATGTTGTCAACCCCGACGATATCAATATTTACCGTCAATTGGCGGGCGGTGTCACCATGTCGCAGTTGTTGCACGGCTCCGCAAATTCTATCGGTGGGCAATCGGCCGTGGTGAAGTTGAAATGGGGCGGCAATGTTTCGGAGATGCTCCTACCCGAAGCGCAGTTTATCAAATTTGCCTTGGGCGAAAACGTAAAACAGGCCAACAGCGGTAATCCAACGAGCCGTTATCCGCAGACTCGGATGGGCGTTGAGCAGGTATTTATGGATCATTTCACCCGCGCCCGTGAGTATGAGCGCGCTTGGGATTCGTACCATTCGATGAAGACCAAAATCGGGATGCCAGTACCTCGCCGTGATATTGAACTCGACGCATTGGTGGAAATCCTCAACGCAAAGCGCTTCATCACATGTCACTCGTACGTCCAATCCGAAATAAATATGCTTTTGAAAGTCGCTGATTCATTAGGCTTCAAAATCAACACGTTTACGCACATTTTGGAGGGTTATAAAGTAGCCGATAAAATGAAAAAACACGGTGCCGCAGGTTCATCCTTTGCCGACTGGTGGGCGTATAAAATGGAAGTAAAAGACGCGATTCCGTACAATGCTGCCATTTTGAGCAAGGTAGGCGTATTGACCAGCATAAACTCCGACGACGCTGAAATGGCCCGCCGCCTCAATCAAGAAGCCGCCAAAGCCGTGGAATACGGTGGCATCGCCGAAACCGAAGCGCTCAAAATGGTAACCATCAACCCCGCCAAAATCATGCACTTAGATAAACGTACGGGCAGCATCAAGACGGGCAAAGACGCCGATTTGGTATTGTGGAACAACCACCCGCTTTCTATCTACGCCCGTCCTGACTATACCATTGTTGAAGGGGCGATTTACTACTCCACCGAGAGCGATGACAAACGCCGCGACGAAGTAGAAAAAGAACGCGCTCGTTTGGTGCAAAAAATGATTTCGGCCAAGACCGGCGGCGCTACCGCCATTCGTCCGCCATTCCGGCGTCAGCGTATGTGGCATTGCGAAGATGTAGAGGGCGTGATGGCAGAAGGCGAAGAGCAAAGCGAGGGGGAAAAGAAATAGAATAAAAGAAACAGGAAGTAAGAAGTAGGAGCTCAGAATTTTACAAATCATGGATAATAGAACACCAATCCAAACTTTCCGAGATTTACAAGTTTATACTTTGGCTCATCAATTAGCCATGAAAATTTTTTGGCTCAGTACAAAATTTCCCGCTGAAGAAAAATACTCCTTAACCGATCAAATACGACGTTCCTCCCGCTCCGTTGCAGCAAATATTGCAGAAGGTTGGGGAAAGCGAAGATTTGAAAATACATTCAAAAGGCATTTAATCGACTCCATCGGCTCTCTTGAAGAGACTACTAAATGTTGGTTACTATTCGCTTTAGATTGTCTATATATTAGTCAAGAATCATACAAAGAACTAACTACCGATACTGAATATCTCGGTGCTAAACTTTCGAAATTACATGAGAACTGCAAGACCTTCTAACTATCCCATAAAAGTCAATAAGTTATATTTTGCCCAGGCATCTTATGTCTTACAGCCTATTTCTTATTTCCTACTTCTTATTTCTGGCCTCTTATTTCAGCCCGTATCGGCCCAAAACCCCGCCCCTGCCAAGCCCCAAGCCAAACCAATTGCGCTGGTGGGCGGCACGGTTCACGTAGGCAACGGAACCGTGATTGACAAAGGAACGGTGGTATTTGATAAGGGAGTCCTTACCGCTGTAGGCGATGCAAGCACAACTTTTGACCGTAATGCCACCGAAGTCGTTGACGTAACTGGCAAACACCTTTATCCCGGTCTCATTGCGATGGGGGCCACGACGGGTTTGGTCGAAATTAGCTCGGTTCGAGCCACTACCGACAATCAGGAAATCGGAGCACTAAACCCTAACGTTCGGGCATTGGTTGCGTATAACACTGATTCTGAAGTCATTCCTACCTTGCGCAACAATGGATTATTGCTTACCCAAGCAACTCCCCAAGGAGGTACGATTTCGGGTTCGTCATCGGTGATGGAACTCGATGGATGGAACTGGGAAGATGCCGTTTTGAAAAAAGACGACGGCTTGTGGCTGACATGGCCACCGTTTTTTGCCCGCGAATTCAACT
>JAIXPV010000474.1 GCA_027486105.1 Runella sp.
CCGAGCATCGACACCTCTCTGACGATAATTTCGCCTTATTTGATGTACATCGCCGCCGAACATTACCATTTTTCGGGTGTAATGGCGGTGGTTAGCGGCGGGTTATTTTTGAGCTTTCGTTCCCACGAAATTTTTACCTATAACAGCCGTATACAGGCTTACTCGGTTTGGGAAGCGCTGATTTATATGCTCAACGGGCTAGTTTTTATACTCATAGGCTTGCAACTCCCCCAAATCATCACTGGACTGGAACAGTATACCATCATTGAGCTGGTTTTTTATGCCCTCATTATCAGTGTTGTAACCGTTGTTGTGCGGATAGTTTGGGTGTTTTCGGGGGCTTATCTGTCTTGCCTTTTGTCTAAAAAAGAGAAAAGGATGAAGTGGGAAAACGAATTCCTGATTGCATGGAGCGGGATGCGAGGAGTGGTTTCTCTGGCGTCGGCGCTTGCGGTGCCCTTGACATTGGCCAATGGCTTGACGTTTCCTCACCGCGACTTGCTCTTGTTTATCACCTTTGTGGTTATACTTTTTACATTGGTGTTTCAGGGGCTTAGTCTCACATCTATTATTAAATGGCTGGATATCAAGGAGGAAGAGGGAGATGATAAAGAGCAAGAAATCGTGATACGTTTGCGTTTGGCCGAAGCCGCATTAAACCACCTTCTAACCAACTACTCCGACGAACTCAATTCAATTGATGCCTACACACGCATCAAGGACCGATATGTACGCATGGTCGAAATTGCCAACCGTAGGCTGTTAAAGGAAGAAAAAGAAGTAGCCACTCCGCACTTTTTGCCCAAATACCGTCGGATGTTACTGGAACTTGTTGATGTTCGCAGAAGTGAACTCTATAAACTGCGCAATGAAAAGCACTACTCCGATGAGTTGCTCAGGAGCAAAGAATACGAATTGGATTTGGAAGAGGCACGGTTGAATGAGTGATATAGACGGGCTACCACCAAACTTTCGCTTCGCTGATAGTGTCTGTTTTAAATCCTAACTTTTGTTTTTTAAGATCATATTGAAAAGCAGCTTCTTTTCCACCTATCGTTATCTTTTTAGGTCGCTTAGGAGCGTGAATCGACAGAATATGCCCCCGTTTCTTCCCCTTAAAGTGTAACGTAAGCGCGTTGGCTTGCTGGTCAATAAGCAGTGTCGTAGGGGTCTGGTCTTTGGTATCGTAGACGGAAAATTTACTTTTTCCCTTTGGATAAATGAGCCATGTTAGGTAGTTGGCCGAGGTTGAATCTCCAATGCCCGTGTAAGCGCGTTGGATATGGAGGGGAATAATGGCTCCTTCTTTTATGTACACTGGAAATTCTTCAAGGGGAAACTTTTTAGTAAACGTTTTTGGCCCCGTGATTACCTCCTTGTCGTTAAACCAATACCGCCATTGTCCTTCTGGTAAATGGATTTCATTATCTAATTCGTCTTTGTATATCGGTGCAACACACAGATTGTCGCCGAATAAATAGTGATATTTTCCCTCAATTGGCTGTTGGAGTCGTGTGCCGCCCCGATGCGCTGAGACTACGTAGCTGTACATGTAGGGCACCAATTCGGTATGCAACCATGAAAAACGACGGATGATTTCGAGTTCTTGTGGGCTTCTTTTCCAAAGGGCTCGTTCGCCATGACCGCCGTTGAGAAACAACCCACAAAAGGTAGAAAACTGCGCCCATCGAATGTACAATCGTGCGGGAATAGAATCTCCTGAAAAGCCCGCCACGTCGGACCCAATAACACTGTACCCCAACTTGGCGCTTTTTAAGATGCTTTCAATCGCCGATTCAAAACCCTGTACGCCTTCCAGCGCAATGTCTTTTTGGGCTTCGCCTTGGGTGGGTGTTTGGCTTTTACTTTGCCAATAATGCTTTTGGTCGCCTACCCAATTGACAGGAGAGGCATCAATGGGCGCAAATCCTTCTGGATGAAAACCCCGGTCCAGGGCACGGGCCAAGGTTATAAATTCAGGGTTTGTGCGGAGACCGTTGGCATATTCTTCGCGGTAGTACAAATCCATGTATTGGCGCGTAGTTAACCAACCAGAATGTGCTTTTTGGAATAGAAAAGGAATAGGGCCTAGTTGCCTCCTAAAAAGCGTAGCGGTGCCGTCCAATTTCCAGCCATCGATGCCGTATTTTAGGACTTTTTGTTGCATGTTTTGCCACCATTGTTTAGCCTCAGGGTGGGTGTAATCAATAAACCCACCTTTGCCCTTCCACCACTTGATTTCGTGGCCATTTCCCACCAAGTAGCCTTTGTCCTTAGCCGTTTGGTAAAATTCCCCTGATTCTTGGATTTTGGTGTCTTTGCTGTAACTGTCGACCATCGAGGTCATCCATAGCACCACTCGATAACCCCGGTCCTGCAAGCCAATGAACCATTTTTCGTGATTTGGATAACGGCTTGGGTCGGTCTCAAAATCATTGTACCGGAGGCTCCAAGGGCTGTCAATCAGCAAGGTACGTACTGGAATGTCGTATTTCTGGTAGCCTGCCAGTAGCGAGTCGGCGTAGGCGGCCGTGTTTTGGTCATCTTCCCACAACCAACATTCCAACGCCCAAGCGGGTGTCAGTGGTGGATTTCCGTGTCTTTGGGCGTTGAAGGGTATTCCCCAAAAAGGGAGAATAAAATAGAAATAGCCAAACACCGTCAAAAAGACCAAGGCATAGACTAGAAATTTGGCGACTTTTTTTAGTACTCTTCTCATTCGTTTATTAGTTGTCAAGTCAGGATGTTATGGGTGTAAAAACACCGCGTCTTTGCTTCTCTCTATGAATTGTGATTGGAGTTAAATATGAAAAAGGAATTCTGAGGAATTAACTAGCGCATGTACCAACGCCGCATAAAAGACACTGTTGGTTTTCATGTAAGTATACCCGTAAGCCCAACCTGCGATGCTTGCCAAGCCCACAAAAAGCAAAGACCCCGAATGAAAATGAACCAAGCCAAAAAAGATACTCGTAATAGCCAAAGCAGTATAAGGGCCCTGAATACCAGTTTGTTTCTTCTCAATAAAATACGCTGGTATAAAAATTAACACTGTTATTAGTGCGGGAAACCAAGCCATTTTGAGTTGAACAAAGTAGCCCGTCGCGAACGATAGAACGATAAAAATGGCAAACCCCCACTTCCAGTATACAGGCCATTTTCCGCTTTGCGTTATTTTTTTCGAAAGAATATTTTGGAGTAGCCCACGCAGAAACAACTCTTCAAACAACGCCGTACCCACAAAAATACGCACGAAATCTTTGACCCATTCGTAAGCAAATTCAGTGGAAAGGATGTTGTTTCCATGCAGATTTAGGAACTTTCCAAAATAGCCCAGAAGTGCAACAAACCCCACAAAAGCCAACCATACCCAAAGTGCCGTAAAGAGAGATTGCCAACGGAAACTCGGATAAAAGCCCACATCTGGTAGGTGTCGGATGTAATTGAAACTATACACGGTCGAAATCATAATCACTAAGCGCATGGCGTTGCTGAACCCCGAGCCATTGAAAGGCAACGATGTACCCACTCCAAAGGACATACTCGTGGCGGGGATGACAATCAACAATACAAATACAATGTCTGACCATGTAACGGGCAGGGCTGTTTTTTGGAAAGCTAAAAACCCCAGCGTGGGAAACAATAAATAGAAAATAAACAAACCAGCCGAACCTTTAAAAGGAGTATGACCATGAATCATTAAATAAGTGTAGAGCACTCCGAATAAAATGAGGGGAAAAATAACCATTTTTTCGGATGTCTCCTTGAGCGATTCCTTCCAGTGCGCCACCACACTTGGCTTGCCAATGGAAAAAAGCAGAAAATAAATCACCAAAAAGTAGGGACTTGAGAGCATCAGTTCCTTGATAGGGAGTTTCCAGTTGGTCCATAAAAAAAGCCCGAAAAGCAGCAGTGTTAAGGCGGCACTACGTAGAAGGGCCTTGGGGTAGGAGGTAGAGGTTTCTTTCATGAATTGATTTTCAGACAGTACTAGTACTACTGGAAGATCAATTGGGCTATTGGTCACCGAAAAAATCTCAACATTGGCTGTTTGCTATCCTGAAGATACCCGTTTCGAGCGTTAGCCCTGGGCCAAAAGCACAGCTAAAAATGTGTTTGTTAATATCTTCTGGGGTGCGTTCTTGAAGTAGTTTTTGCAAAACGAATAAAACCGTGCATGACGACATATTGCCATAATCGTTCAAAATCTTGTACGCATAACGATTGTCTTGGGGCGTGAGGCCTAGCTGGTTTTCGGCAGCTTCCAGAATGGCCCGGCCTCCTGGATGAATAGCATAAAAATCAAAAGTAGGTAAGTCATTATTTTGTTTTAGCTGATTCATTAGCTCTCCAAGTCCACCTTTGACCAATCGTGGGATGTACGAACTTAATACCATTTCAAACCCAAAATCGCCCACGTGCCAGGCCATGTCGCTGCGGCCTTCAAAAAGTAAATCACAATGGAAAGACGTCATCTCTAGCGATAGCCCTTTGGGCTGCCCTTCAATGATAACAGCGGCGGCTCCGTCGGCAAACAAGGCATTAGAAAGGAGGTAGTTATCGTCGATTTTTTTCTGAAAATGTAGCGTACACAACTCAATACAGACCACTAACACCTTAGCTAGTGGGTCGGCTTTTACAATGGTATTGGCCATTTTAAGTCCATTAAATGCCCCGTAGCAACCCATAAAATTGATAGAAGTTCGTTGGATTTGCCTAGATAAGCCCAAAGCTTCAACCAACTCAATGTCCAATCCAGGAGCATATAAGCCTGTGCAGCTGACGGTAATGAGGTGTGTAAAATTAGGAATTTGTGAAACGTTTTCGTTGTGCGTTAAAGC